>DAHVFH010000123.1 GCA_027317105.1 Cytophagales bacterium | reverse complement strand
CAGATAACCACCAATCATCGAGCAAACTCCCGATAAAACGACAAGAAGGGGGTACATCACAAGTGAGGCAATGATTTTTGGCAACACTAGATAAGACGAGGAATTAATTCCCATAACTTCTAAGGCATCAATTTGTTCAGTGATTCTCATGGAACCAATTCCTCCCGCCATGCTAGAGCCGACTTTTCCTGCAAAGATAATTGCCATCACCGTGGGGGCGAGCTCAAGCATCGTCATCTCCCGAACGACTTGGGAAATGACAAATCGGGGGATCAAAGGACTCACCATGTTGTAGGCTATCTGGACGGTGGTAACTGCTCCAATAAAAGTAGAAACCAGAATAAAAAGAAGGGCTGAGTTTACTCCGATATGAATGCACTCTTCTAACGTCAATTTATAGTAGGTGGCAAAGGATTCCCTGCGCACAAACAATGAGCCTAAGAAAATCATGTATCGACCAAAACCTTTCATTTGTAGATATGCTATATTGCCCAAAGATAAAATAAATTCTTATGAACAAGTTGGTTGTTATTACTGGTGCAACTAAGGGTATCGGACGGGCAATAGCGGAGCGTTTTGCGCGTGAAAAATGCGATTTGGTAATTTGTGCCCGAAATATTGAAAACCTTATCCGGACAAAGGAGGAAATTGAAAAGGCACACCATGTAAATGTTTATATTAAAAGTACCGATGCATCCAGCAGAAAGCAAGTAAGCGAGTTTACAAAGTTTGTGCTCGATCTCAATCGGCCAATTAATGTCCTGGTCAACAATGCGGGGAATTTCATTCCTGGATCTACATTAGAGGAGGCGGATGGTACGCTGGAAAGCATGATCGAAGGAAATGTGTACAGTGCTTATTACACTACCCGTGGCTTGATCAAACGAATGCGACAAGATAAATCGGGTCATATCTTCAATATGTGTTCTATAGCCAGTATAATTGCCTATCCGAATGGCGGTTCTTATGCCATCTCCAAATTTGCCCTGTTGGGTTTCTCTAAAGTGCTTCGTGAAGAATTAAAAGCGCATAATATACGAGTGACAGCCGTTTTGCCCGGGGCTACCAAAACCGCCAGTTGGGAGGGTGTAGATTTGCCAGACACCCGTTTTATCAAACCGGAAGATGTGGCCGAGGTGGTTTTTAATGCCTACGTAATTTCAGATCGGAGTGTAGTGGAGGAAGTAATTATCCGTCCGCAGTTGGGGGATATTTGAGGTGTAAACTTGAGGTAGGATTAATCACTGTCTTGTCCTATTATTTAAACTCCGCACACCAAGGACAATAGTCAACTGCAGCCAAAATCGTTTCGAAATTCTGATCGACAATGAAAAATTTGTGCAATCTACTTACACATTTGACGACATCACTAAGTTCACCGATAACATTGTTAAAATCCAGCTAACGTAATCTTAATCAAAAAAGAAGGCGGTGATGCGACCTTCGTAGATTTAACAGCGATTTCGTTGCAACGATTGGCATTGTGAGAGACAGCTAAAATTGTAGCGAGCGAAGGCGTGAAAAGAAACCCAATATTTATACAAGTCAACCTGATCTTTGTCTACACAAAAGAAGCGAAGCGAAACATTATTTTTTTGACGGCATCAGTGGGGTAACGCATAGCCTGCTATTTGGCAGCATCCATTTGGTTGCTGGACTTCCCCTGTCGCGATATGGACAAAGGAGGTGGAGGATCGAAAATATTTTCTCAAAGAAACAAATGATTTCTTTTTGATAATTTAGTGTCTGCTGACAACTTTCAAAAACCATTTAGAAAGAAGCGGATTAGTTATGTTTATTAAAATAGCACATTATGGATAAGAGAAATAAAATAATTTATTGGATTGCCACGCTCTGGCTAGCGTTAGGTATGACAGCAACTGGGACAGGGCAGGTAATTAAAATGAAATCCGGCAATGGGGGAGAAGAAATGATCGCCCATTTAGGCTATCCGGTATATCTTCTTACAATATTAGGTATCTGGAAAATACTTGGCGTTATCGCTGTGCTTATTCCTAAATTTCCTTTAGTGAAAGAGTGGGCTTATGCAGGCTTCTTCTTTGCCATGTCGGGCGCTATTCTTTCTCATTTATTTTCGGGCGATGGTTTCAAAGAACTTTTTGGATCATCCTTATTATTGGTTCTTACAGTAGCCTCCTGGTATTACCGGCCAGCCGATAGAAGAATTCCTTTACTTTGATGGGTATGAAGAAAGTTAGAAGAGTTAAACTGGATTTATCCGTAAAACAATCTGAGGAACTACTCAAAACGTTAAGAATCCGTTTTGAAAAAAACACGAACCGTCACAAGGGTCTTGCTTGGGTTAAAGTTCAGGCAAGACTTGAGACCAAACCGGAAAAACTTTGGTCGCTCAACGAGATGGAAAGAACGGGTGGGGAGCCAGACGTTGTTGGTTATGATAAAAAAACAGGAGAATACATTTTTATTGATTGTTCTGCGGAAAGTCCTAAGGGTCGAAGAAGTCTTTGTTACGACCGCGAAGCGTTGAACTCTAGGAAAGAAAATAAGCCCAAAAATAATGCCTTGGATGTTTGCGAAGCCATGGGGATTGAACTTTTGTCGGAAGCGCAATATCGGGAGTTGCAGTCCTGACAAATTATTGGAAGAAAGTTCGATTCAAAAACATCAAGCTGGGTGAGGACACCCGAACCAATACGAAAACTCGGTGGTGCCCTTTTTTGTGATTGTCGCTTCGGCACAGTGTTTGTTTATCACAATGGTGCAGAGTCTTATTACGCTGCCAGGGGTTTTCGTGGCTCATTAAAAGTCTAACAATTTATAAAAGGCTATGGCAAAAAGCAACAGGAATCCAAAAGTTGATTTCTTCTTCGGCAAATCTGGAAAGTGGCAGGAAGAGTTTGTGGAATTACGAATGATCATTCTTGACTGCGGCTTGACCGAAGAATTGAAGTGGGGCCAGGCGTGTTATTCCTTTCAGGAAAATAATATTGTTTTGATGCATGGATTTAAAGAGTACTGTGCCCTGCTTTTTTTCAAAGGCGTTTTGCTTAAAGATCCCAAACATATTCTCATTCAACAAACGGAAAACGTGCAGGCGGCTCGCCAGATCAGGTTCACCAACGTGCATGAAATAGTTAAAATGAAATCCATCTTGAAAGCTTATGTTAAGGAAGCCATTGCCGTAGAAAAAGCGGGTTTGAAGGTAACACTTAAAAAGACTTCAGACTTCAACCTTCCTGAAGAACTTCAAGATAGATTAAATGAAATGCCAGCCTTTAAAAAAGCATTTAATGCATTAACCCCTGGTCGGCAACGAGCTTATATTTTTTATTTTTCTCAAGCCAAACATTCCATTACACGGACTTCACGGATTGAAAAATGTACACCACAAATTCTTAAAGGAAAAGGGTTAAATGATTAACCAGAAAAATTAAAACACAAACATCTAAACCATCACAAAGGTTTGCCCCCTAATAGAGACTAGAATTTTATTCTTGAATAAAAGTAAATTTCTTAGCCTAAAAGAGCAATCTATAAAGCATCGATCTTGGTGTAGGGAACAAAACTAGGAGGTAAGCGTTCCGACTCCGCGGTTTATGCATTCACTAACAAATCACTCAAAAAAAAGGCACTTATTTTCCGGTGCCTTTCTTTCTTATTATCAATTTTGGCCAGAATCCCTACTTGCCCTCGTGAGGATTACTGAGCTTGCAGTTTATTTCGATAGGCAAAACGGGTAATAGTCACATACAATACAGGTACGACAAAGATGGCCAAAGTAGTGGCGGCTAACATTCCTCCAAACACCGTCCAGCCAATTGTTTTTCTGGCTTCTGCCCCCGCACCGCTTGAAAAAGCAAGGGGCAATACACCAAATATGAAAGCGAGCGAAGTCATCACAATTGGTCGCAGGCGCAATTTTACAGCCTCCAGCGTTGCCGAAACGATTGTCATGCCGCTATCCACGCGCTCCTTGGCAAACTCTACAATAAGGATGGCGTTCTTGGCTGCCAAACCAATCAAGGTGATTAATCCAATTTGGGCGTACACATTATTTGTTAGACTAGGAATAAATGTGAGTGTGAGGATAGAACCGAAAGCCCCGATAGGAACAGCAAACAAAACGGAGAAGGGCACTGACCAACTTTCGTACAAGGCTGCCAAAAACAAGAACACAAATACAATAGATATGGCGAAGATGGTGAGGATCACATTTCCCGCCTTGATCTCTTCACGGCTCATTCCAGAAAATTCATAACTGTACCCAGCAGGGAGTGTTTGTGCCGCTACTTCACGCAAGGCCTCAATGGCTTGCCCACTGCTGACGCCAGGTTTCGGGATTCCATTGATCTCTATCGCCCGATAGATGTTGAAATGGGAAATCAGTGAAGGAGTCTCAATCAACTTGGTAGTTACTAGCGAGGCTAACGGCACCATATTTCCCTGCGAGTTTCTTACATAGTATTTGCCAAGGTCAGCAATTGAAGCTCGTGAAGTGGTGTCTGCCTGTGCCATCACACGGAAGTTTCTTCCATAAATGTTAAAGTCGTTGACATAGGTGCTTCCGAGCATGGTGGACAGGGTAGAATAAACGTCAGAAATTGAAATGCCTAGCTTTTTTACTTTCTCACGATCTACATCTACCTGATAACTTGGTGTTCGTGCGGTAAAAAAAGTATAGGCCATGCCAATCTCTGGCCTTTTGTTTACGGCTGCTAGAAATCCACGCGCTATTTTTTCAAATTGCTTGATGTCATCGGTGCTGGTCGTTTGTTGAAGCTCAAAGGTAAATCCAGCCGTTTGTCCAAGTCCGGGTATAGCTGGAGGTGCGATCACAAGGATCCTGGCTTCTTTTATGTCGGCCAAACGCTTTTGCACTTCCGCGATTACCCCTTTCACATTTTGACCTTTGCGCTCATCCCAAGGTTTGAGGTTCACGAAAAGTGTTCCCACATTGGATTTGTTGGAGAAGCTGATAATATTCAAGCTGGCAATGCCACCAACAGTTTTAACAGCGGGCATTCCATTAAGTCGTTTCATGATATTCTTCATCATTTCTACACTGCGCGTTGTTGAGCTTCCTTCGGGTAATTCGAAAGTTACGTAAAAGCGACCTTCATCTTCTGTAGGGATAAACCCGGTGGGCTTGGCCGAAAAAAGGAAGTACAAACCAACAAATAGACATAATAACATTACAACCACTAGACGGGATGCTTTTATCCATTTTCCAACTCTGCTGGTGTAGGCATTTGTGATTTTGCCGAAACGGTCATTGAAAACAATGAAAAACTTATCAAGGAAATTCTTTTTTCGATTTTTGTCCGTTGGCTTTAATAAAAGTGTACACAAGGCGGGTGTTAATGAAAGTGCTACAAAAGCAGAGATAATTACTGAGATGGCGATGGTAATGGCAAATTGTTGGTATAGTCTCCCTACAATACCAGGCACAAAACCAACGGGCACAAATACAGCTGCAAGAATCAAAGCGATCGCAACGACAGGTCCAGAAATATCCTTCATCGCTTTTTCTGTGGCTTTCCTCGGAGTCATTTTTTCATGATCCATGTTGTGCTGAACGGCTTCTACTACTACGATGGCATCGTCCACGACAATCCCAATGGCAAGCACAAAAGCAAAAAGAGTGAGCGTGTTGATGGTGAATCCGAATAGGATAAAGAATATAAATGTGCCGATTAATGAAACCGGAATCGCGAGAACTGGAATCAAAGTGGCCCTCCAGTTTTGCAAGAATAGAAACACCACAATAACCACCAACAGCAAGGCTTCTAATAACGTATCAACCACTTCACTGATCGAAACTTTAACTACGGTAGCGGTTTCAAGTGGAATGGCATAGTCAATGTCTTTTGGAAAGGATTTTTTTAGCGTCTTCAACGCACTGATTACTCCATCGTAAGTTTCCAATGCATTTGCACCGGGGGCCTGGTAAATGAGCAAGAATGCAGCGGGTTTTCCGCTCACAAAGGCAGTGGCCGCATTGTAATCAAAGACACCCAGTTCAATCCGGGCAACATCCTTCAAATAAACAATGCTTCCTGAGTTAGGTAACGTTCGTACGATAATATTCTCAAATTGACTTTTGGAATTGAGGCGACTGTTGGTCAATACGCTATACTCAAAAGTTTGAACACCCGGTTGAGGTGTTCCGCCAATTGTTCCGGCAGCGACTTGTATATTCTGTTCAGCGAGGGCGCTTAATACTTCGGTGGTGGATAAACCCAGACTTGCTAACCTTTCCGGGTTGAGCCAGATACGCATACCAAAGTCTGCCCCGCGGGTAACAATATCACCAACACCCTTTACACGCTGGAGGGCATCTTTCAAATAGATGTTTGTATAATTTCCGATGAATCTCGCATCGTGGGTTTCGTTGGGAGAGTATACTGCTATGGCCACCATGATGCTCGGATTCCTTTTGCGAGTTACCAGTCCGAGCCGCTTTACCGCTTCGGGCAGGGGAGGCTCGGCAATGCTCACCCGGTTCTGCACATCGAGTGTGGCAATGCTAATGTCGGTACCCACATCAAAAGTTACGGTGATGCTGCTCTGGCCGCTGCTGGTGCTGTTACTTTGCATATACGACATGCCCGGAGATCCGTTGATCTGGGTTTCAATGGCGGTAGTGGTTGTTTGTTCAACGGTCTGTGCATCAGCCCCGGTGAATGTTCCTGTCACACTTACAGTCGGGGGTGTAATATCTGGATATTGAGCGATCGGCAACGTACTCATTGCGATAAGCCCGACCAATACAATTACTACGGAGGTAACAATAGCAGTTACCGGTCGCTTGATAAATACATCTGCAATCATGAAAACGAAGGATTAGTTTTTTACTTCTTTTTTTATTTCCGGTTTTTCTGCATTCAGGGCAATCGTAGATCCTTCACGCAGATTTTGAATACCTTCAGTGACGATCGTTTCGCCTTCTTGAAGGCCTGATTGAATGATTACATTTCGATTGATCTGTTTGCCCAGCATTACACGCTGTTGGGTGACTTTATTGCTATCCAACTTCACTTTGTACACAAAATATTCCCCCAACTGTTCCGTTACCGCCTTATAGGGAACCATGATTACGGCCTGGGCGGAATGGTTAGCAATACGAATCGTGCCTGCCATACCTGCGCGCAAAAAGCCTTCGTTGTTAGCGAAGATGACCCTCACTGTAATTGTGCCTGTTTGTGAATTTACCGCCCGATCAATGAAGCTGATGTGCCCGAAGTGAGGGTAAATAATATTATTGAAAGCCAATGAAAAAGTGGAATCTTTTTCTGCACCTCCTGATTTCATGAGTTGGGTAAATCGAAAAATTTCTTTTTGGTCAATTACAAAATCAGCGGCAATGGGGTTGTCCGTTGAAATTGTATTAAGCAATGTTTGACCCGGAGAAACGGATGTGCCAATTTTTACTTGCGAGATACCGATCGTTCCGTCAAAAGGCGCAAAGATGGTCGTGTAGCGCACGTTGGTTTGCACACTCCGCACGGTTGCCTTGGCTGATTCTACTTGCTTTTTCGCTGACTCGTAAGCAGATTCCGCATTGTCAACCAACTGCTTGGCCACCGCATCGTGCTTGTTTAATTCGCGATAGCGATCCACATCTTTTTGAGCTCTTTCCAGGTTGGCCTCTTGCACGGCCACGTTGGCAAGGGTCTGCTGGTAGGCAGCCTCATATTGCTGATGATCAATGGTATAAAGTTTGTCTCCTTTTTTTACATGATCACCTTCTTTGAAATATAGGCCCGTGATGTAACCACTTACTTGCGGACGAAGCTCGACCTGGTTGAGGGCAGTAATCGTAGCGGGATATTCGTCATAATAAGACGCTTTTGAGGTAACTATTTTTTGTGTAGCGACTTGAATCAAGGGCGACCCTTGCATGCCCTGTTTGGGTTTGCCGCAGGCGAGAAGCCCTGCACTAAGGATAATGAGATTTCTTAGGGATGTTAACATGGGTATGGAATTTTTGAATTGAATTAATAATTGATTTGACCGAGCGCATATTGTACATCAATCTTGCTGGCAAGAAGGGTATATAATGCGTTGTAATAATTTATCCGTGCAGTTCGGAAGTCCGTTTCTGCGGTGATCACTTCGAGGTAGGTTTTTATGCCTGTTTTATATTGCAATTGCACGATGTCATAAACTTCTTTGGCCAGTTCTACATTTTGCCTCAGCGACTGATAACTGATAAGATTGGCTTTATACGCAGCCATCGCCTGCGTGTATTGGGCGTTGACATTGTTTTTGAGATTCTTAATATCCCAATCAAGACGTTTGAGCTGCCATTTTTGCTGACGAATGTTTGCCGTCCTTTTGCCCCCTTGAAATATCGGAACGTTCACCGTAAGCATGGCAAGCGAGTAAGCATTATTGTTTTTATATAAATCGCCCACTTTGTTTGAGGTGACCAGTTGGGTTGCGTTAGGGTTGGTTGTAGTAGGATTAGGTACTTGCTTAAGGCCGAGAAAATAGAAATTGTATGATCCAGTCAACGCAACAGTAGGTAAATAGCTCCATTGATTATATTTTATATTGGCTTCTTGCAAGCTTCTTTGAGTAGAAAGCAATTTGTAGTCAATCCGGTTGGTGTAATCCACTTGCTGTACCGTATCTAATTGGATTTCATTTTCCATTTGTAGGGTATCATAACTGATCTTTAACCGGCCTTCAGTAGGATAACCCATCAACGATTTTAGATATTCGACTTTATATTTCAAGAGTTCCTGGTTGCTTTTCAATGTAGCCATGGTATTACTCAACGTGATCGTTGCTCGTTTGTAGTCAATTTTATCAACCAGCCCACCCTCGTATTGGTCATAAGCAGTTTTTAAGCTTTGCTTTAATCGAATGATATCACCCTGGCCGACTTTAATTTGCTCTTGTGTTGCAAGCACATCGTAAAATGCTTTGGTAACGTTCACCGCCAAATTAATCTTATTGGCACTGGTATTTTGTGCCGCTTGAATACGCACTTGTGTTTTGGTTTTACTCGCTAGAAACACGTCCCGATTGAATATATTTTGTGAAAAAGCAAATTGACCTAGAGAGGTATTATTTACACCAAATCGTACAACATTTCCAAAGGCGTAATTGGGCAGCAGCGCGAAATTATGGATCACGTTGTAATTAAAATTTAATTGTGGATACCAATCGGCAAGTTTGCTTTTAATGGTCGTTTCTGTGGTATTCTGGTCAATAATGGACTGCTGGATCATTGGTTGGTGCTTCATGGCATACGCCACTACATTTTCCAAGTTGGCCTCGGCAAGTAAACTGTCGGATTTCTGTGCATGACCCAACCGAGGGATCAAAAAAAAGAGCGATAGGATTCTTACCGTTGTTTTTACTTTTTGTAGCATTTGATTAATAAAGGTTTGGTGGTATTCGGGTTTAATGAATTGCGGGGTCACTTGTACCGTTTTGAAAATTGTTTTTAAAAATTGTTTTAAAGATTACTTTCTTTCGCTCCTGCAAAAATTTTTTGTAGCCTAATTCGCTCATTCCATGAATGGTTTGTAAAATCGGTTTAGCCAATATCGGGTAGTTACAAAGCGAACTCAAGTTTACCAGAAAATGAGTAAGGCTAATCGGTTTAATGGTACCTTTCGAAATTTCTTCATCCAGTTGAAGTTGAAGTCGTTCTTTAAGTTTGCTGTCTTTGATGCAAAAGAACTTGACTTCATTTGGACGTCTTATCATTTCTCCAATGATAAAATTATCAATGTGTGGATTTTGCGTGGCCCGATCAATGAAGACATCAATAAAAGTGGCTATTTTAGTTTGTAAGGGAGCATCCATTCCAAGGATGTTCAGAAACCTGGCTTTTCGCTCTGCAATGGCCTCTTCAAAAAGGGTTGCAATAAGATGTTCACGCGATCGAAAATAGTAATGAATGAGCGCCCGGTTTACACCGGCTTCATCGGCAATTTCCTGGGTAGTCGCATAAAGAAGACCCTTTTGAAAGAGCACTTTTTTGGCCGTCTCTTTTATCAGGCTTTCCGTTTGAGGTGAAGAAATCAATTGTCGCTAATGTTTAACAAAAATGATAAACATGGATTTCAGGCATAAGTTCATTTGGCCATGAAAATATTTTATTCGCGCTGATTTTTATTTAAACGGTAAGGAGGTCGGGCTGTTTTGGGCCGTCATTGAAGGCAAAAAGAGGAAGCATTTTAGGAGCGGAATGCAAACGGATGCGGCTCCTAAATTTTTATTTTTTCCCGAAAATTCTAATTCAATTAAAATCATATTAATTTTGGGCTTACCTCTGTTCCCATGATCGTATTTTTCCGCGCCAGCGGTTCAGTCATTTACACAGTAAGTGCTTCTCATTCTTTTGATAAACAAGAACTTGACAAGTTGATTTGGCTTTTTGGCGGAGCGCTTCCAATGCCAGAAACCGAGTTGAAAGGTAGGTTTCTTGGACCTCGTAAAGAGATGGTCACCCCGTGGAGCACCAATGCGGTAGAGATTACCCAAACGATGGGGATCAAAGGTATCGAGCGAATGGAGGAATTCATGAAGGTTTCCAGTGCTCATATTTCCCACGATAAAATGCTTCAAAGGATTTATGAGGTTCTTGACCAGGATATTTTTACTGTCCACCATTCCCCTGAACCCATTCTCCTAATTCATGACATTGCCGCCTACAATGAAAAGGAAGGACTGGCGCTCAGTAACGAAGAGGTTGGATACCTTAATGGGGTAAGCCGACAACTTGGGAGAAGTCTTACAGACAGTGAAGTGTTCGGTTTTTCTCAGGTGAATAGCGAACACTGCCGGCATAAAATTTTTAATGGCACTTTTGTTATTGACGGTAAGGAAAAAGAATATACGCTTTTTCAATTGATCAAAAAGACTTCGAAAGAAAATCCCAATTTTTTAATCTCTGCCTATAAAGACAACGTAGCTTTTGTGAAAGGGCCTACGGTGGAACAGTTTGCCCCGGCACAGCAAGATCGACCTGATTATTTTGTGACAAAGGATTTTGATTCGGTGATCTCCTTAAAAGCAGAGACACATAATTTTCCGACTACGGTTGAACCTTTTAACGGTGCAGCGACAGGGTCAGGGGGAGAAATTCGCGATCGGCTTGCTGGCGGAAAAGGATCGCTGCCCTTGGCGGGAACAGCGGTTTACATGACGTCCTATCCACGATTTGAAAATGGAAGGCCGTGGGAGAAAAAATTTGAAGAAAGAAAATGGTTGTACCAAACTCCGCTAGAGATTTTAATAAAAGCCTCTGATGGCGCCAGTGACTTCGGTAATAAATTTGGGCAGCCGTTAATCTGTGGAAGTGTATTTACTTTCGAGCATTTTGAAAACGGCAAAAAGTTTGGCTACGACAAAGTAGTGATGCAAGCCGGAGGCATTGGCTTTGGCAAAGAAAAAGACAGTCAGAAGGAGCATTTGAAGAAAGGCGATAAAATCGTGTTGCTCGGAGGCGACAATTATCGGATCGGGATGGGCGGAGGTGCAGTTTCTTCCGTTGCCACAGGCCAGATGAGCAATGCCATTGAACTCAATGCTATCCAGCGATCCAACCCAGAAATGCAAAAGCGGGTGATGAATGCAATCCGTGCTATGGTGGAGGCAGATCAAAACCTTATCGTTTCTATTCATGACCATGGCGCGGGAGGTCATCTCAATTGCTTATCGGAGTTGTTGGAAGAAACAGGAGGCACTATTCAAATTGACAAACTTCCCATTGGTGATCCTACTTTGTCAGACAAAGAACTTATCAGCAATGAGTCGCAAGAAAGGATGGGGTTGGCCATTGACGAAAAAGATGTAGAAACCTTAAAGCGGATAGCCGAAAGAGAACGCGCCCCGCTGTATGTGATTGGCACGGCAAGGGGAGACCAGAAATTGGTTTTTGTGGATTCGAAAGACGGACTTCAACCCGTTGATTTAAAATTGGAAAACCTTTTTGGCTCTTCTCCCAAAACAATTATTTCAGACACGACAGAAAAAAATAAGTATAGTGAAATAAAATATCAGGAAGAGAAATTCAAAGAATATCTGGAGCAAGTTTTACAATTGGAGGCGGTGGCCTGCAAAGATTGGCTGACCAACAAGGTTGATCGCTGTGTATCCGGAAAAGTTGCGACCCAGCAAACGTGCGGAGCGATTCAACTGCCGCTCAATAATGTAGCGGTGATGGCACTCGATTTTGTAAATCACAAAGGTGTGGCTACTTCATTGGGTCATGCGCCAGCGGCTGCCTTGATTGATCCGGCAGCAGGAAGTAAACTTGCCATTGCTAAAGCGCTGACCAATTTAGTTTGGGCTCCCTTAACGCATGGTTTGAAAGGAGTTTCTTTGAGTGCCAATTGGATGTGGCCAGCCAAGAATGTATCTGAAAATGCCCGGCTTTACGAAGCCGTGGAAGCGGTGAGCAGTTTTGCTTGCCAACTTGGAATTAACATCCCTACGGGGAAAGACTCCTTGTCGATGGCTCAGCGGTATCCGGATGGTACTACTGTTCTTTCTCCAGGTACAGTAATTATTTCTGCCGTTGGCGAAGTAGAGGACTTAAGAAAGACAGTATCCCCGGATTTAAAAGATGTTCCCAACTCAAAAATTTTATACATCGACTTCTCGGAAGACGAGTTTAATTTAGGAGGGAGTAGTTTTGGACAGATTGCAAATTGCCTTGGTGAGCAAGCACCCACCATTCAGGACGATCGCTATTTTGTAAAGGCATTCGAAGCTATTCAGCAACTGGTTAAGCAGAACCTGATATTAGCAGGGCATGATATTTCTTCTGGAGGATTGATCACCACCTTGTTAGAAATGTGTTTTCCAACTTCTGATCTGGGTTTGAATGTCGATTTAAAAAATTTGAAAGGCGATTTAATACCCGTTCTTTTCAGCGAAAATCCAGGTGTTGTCATTCAAGTTCAGGGAAATCAAGCCTCGGATTTTTTGAAGATGAATGGAATTCAGTTTGAATTGATCGGTGACGTAACTCAACATTCAACATTCAACATTCAAAATTTTGAATTTGGAATGTTGAATTTGGAATCTTTAAGGAATACGTGGTATAAAACGTCTTATCAATTTGATAAAATCCAACGCCCCAAAGGTCACGCTGAAAAACGAAAGGAGAACATTTTCAAACAGAAACTAAGGTATAAATTTCAACCGGGTTTTGACGGCAAGTTAGCGACTTACGGTCTTGATCCTAAAAGAAAAACGAAATCAGGAATTAAAGCCGCGATCATTCGTGAGAAAGGTGTAAACAGCGATCGCGAAATGGCCTACGCCCTGTACCTTGCAGGCTTCGATGTAAAAGATGTACACATGACTGATTTGGTTACCGGTCGTGAAGATTTGAGTGAACTCAATCTGATTGTTTTTGTGGGTGGGTTTTCCAACAGTGATGTGCTGGGCGCGGCAAAAGGTTGGGCTGGAGCTTTTCTATACAATCCTAAAGCCAAAGCAGCGTTGGATAATTTTTACAAACGCGAAGACACGTTGAGCTTGGGAGTTTGCAATGGTTGCCAGTTGATGATGGAATTGGGTTTACTTTATCCCGAGTGGCAGGAGAAAATGCACCACAATGATTCCGGAAAATTTGAATGTGCGTTTTTAACGATTGATATTCCAGAAAATAACTCGGTGATGCTGTCGAGCTATGCCGGTTCGCGGTTGGGCGTTTGGATGGCGCATGGCGAAGGGCAATTTAAACTCCCAACCGATTTAGCACACTATAAGGTTGCTGCCACCTATTCCTATTCCGAATATCCAGGTACGCCCAATGGTTCCGACTTTTCAGTGGCTGCTTTGTATTCCAAGGATGGGCGGCACCTAGCCATCATGCCCCATATTGAACGGAGTTTGTTCCCGTGGAATTGGCCGCACTACACCCGCAATAAAACTGTGGATGAAGTTGGGCCTTGGATGGAAGCTTTTGCCAATGCACGAGAGTGGATCAAGAAAAGAATTTGAACAGTAATGAAGTATTTTTTTTTAGTTGTTTTATTAACGCTTTGTCAAGTTGTGGTTTCACAAGATTCATTAAAACACAATGATGAAGCTCTGAAAGATGTCTCCGATCTCTTTAATAGAAAGAAACAAAAGGCCGACTTTAACCAACTAAAAATAAATCGTGCAGTTACAGCTACCTTTTTACCGGCTGTTGGTTATTCGCTTCAAACTGGATTTGCAGGGGTATTTAGCACCAATCTGGCATTTCGAATGGGCAACATTAAGGAAGCTAAATATTCAAGTATTAATACGAGCTTCACCTATTCTCAATATAAGCAGACCATCCTTCCGCTCACGGCAAACATTTGGAGCAAGAACGCAAAATGGAATTATGTACTTGATTGGCGCTATATGAACTATCCTTCGGAGACGTGGGGGTTAGCTGGCCATTCTGACCCGAATGTGGGGTACACAATTAATTTCTCCTATCTGAAGTTCCATCAGATGGTACTGCGTTCAATCACTAAGAATTTATTTATTGGCACGGGTTTCTTCTACGACAAATTTTGGGACATCAGGGAATTAAGTGCGAACGGGCAACCTTTAACACCAAATGATATTAGTAAATTAAGAAAGCAAGGGCTTACCGATCATGATGAAATCGGATCGGGCATTCCCATCCGCTTACTTTACGATTCCCGACTCAATCAAATTAACCCAAGTCAGGGTTGGTATGTAAATATTACTTGGCGGGATAACAATCAGCGGGTAGGGAGTAAAAAGAATTGGCAGTCGCTGGTGGTAGATGTTCGCAAATATGTAGAGGTTACAAAATCCGGAAACAAGCTGGCGTTTTGGTTTTACAGTTGGCGAAGCAACACCAATACGCCATACTTCCTTTTGCCCAGCACCGGGTGGGATGATAATTTTAATATTGGGCGAGGGTATATTCAAGGTCGTTTCCGGAGTAACACGATGAACTACTTTGAATCGGAATATCGCTTTCGACTAACCCACAACGGATTGCTTGGGGGCGTGGTGTTTGCCAACGTACAATCGTATAAAGAAAAATTAACTTCAGGAAGGCAGGTTCTTGCACCCGCTGTTGGCACGGGCATCCGCATCAAGCTCAACAAAATTTCGGGTGCCAACCTCTGTATTGATTATGGCATTGGCCAAAATGGGTCGCAAGGATTTTTTGTGAATCTCGGGGAGGTATTTTGAAGAGATAGCTGTCTAGGCATTTATATCTTTTTCATTGATTTGTTTACTGAACCTTTTGTGGCAAGCCTGACTTGTTTGCCACATGGGTAACCTATATTTTACATACCCTTAGTGGTCAATACAATACCCTGAATTTTATCGTATTCTCAATAGCTCTAAGTTCCTTGATAACCTGTTTGTCGTATTCTTTGTTAATATCGGTAATCACATAGCCGATGTGTTCATTGGTTTTTAAATATTGCCCTACAATGTTGATTCCGTTGGCAGCAAGGATTTGATTGATCCGGGCAAGAATCCCGGGCACGTTGTTGTGGATGTGAATCAACCTGTGAGCGTTTTCTAAAATTGGCAGCGTGAGGTTGGGAAAATTTACACTGATGCTTGTGCTGCCGGTGTTAATATAGTCCATGAGTTTCCCAGGAACGAAGTTGCCAATGTTTTCCTGAGCCTCTAGGGTGCTGCCTCCAATATGCGGGGTTAAAATCGTGTTAGGAAGTCCCCGAAGTTCAGATATGAATTCTTCGTCATTACTGATTGGCTCATGAGGAAAAACATCAATGGCGCAGCCGGCCACTTTTCCATTTAAAATATTTTCGCGCAAAGCCTTTACATCAACTACGTGGCCACGGCTCAGGTTCAGGAAGATCACTCCCTTCTTCATCAGGTCGAACTCTGATGCCCCGATGAAATTCGTGTTGCGTTCGTTTCCATCTATATGAAGGGTAATGAAATCAGCTTCTTGCAGCAATTCTTTTAGTGTTTTGCATTTCACCGCATTGCTGAGCGCCAGTTTCTCTTCCCTATCGAAATAGAAAACTTTCATACCCAGGTTCTCGGCAATCACAGAAAGCTGAGTGCCAATGCTTCCATAGCCGATGATGCCCAACTTTTTTCCGCGAACTTCAAAACTTCCCTTGGCGGATTTATCCCATTTGCCCTGGTGCATCTTGTTCGATTTGTCGGGGATGTTGCGGATGAGAATAATAATCTGGGCAATGGCCAGCTCGACCACGGAGCGCGTGTTGCTATAAGGCGCATTGAATACGGCAACTCCTTTTTTGGTGGCCGCCTTAAGATCGATCTGGTTGGTGCCGATACAAAAAGCCCCAATCACCATCAGGCGATTGGCATTCTCTAATACTTTAGCCGTGACTTGTGTTTTTGATCGGATGCCCAACACCGATACATTTTTTATTTTTTCGCAAAGCTCATCCTCGGTGAGGCCGGCCGGATAGGTTTCCACCGTGAAGCCTTCGCCTTTCATCAATTCGATGGCGACAGGATGAACGCCTTCCAGGAGCAACACATTGATCCGGTTTTTGGGGTAAGAGATTACAGTATTCAATTTATTCAAATATAAAAATTCATCTAAACTTGGCGTGACATGATCCGCTTTTGCTAATACTTTTTCGCGTTCCACATTTTCTGTGAAGGCGTAAAACTTATTCGCCAGGCCGGAGTGCTTTATTTCATAATCGGTGTAGCCATCACCGATTACATAAACATCGCCTGGCAAATTTAATCTTTTCAATTGTTCCGTCTTACCATTGTTGACGGAGAGCGGGTTGTCTTTGTTGAAGCCGATCACCTTCCCAGTATCATCGAAAACGAACTCATTGGCGAATACATTCTCTTTTTTTACCCCAAATTCGGTTACCACCGGCTCTATAAATTCGCGAAAGCCGTTGCTGATAATAAAAATATGTGACGCATGGGTGGTAAAAAATTCTTTATTGCGGTTGAAAGAATCGGACACCAAACTTTTGAGATGGCCAACTAATTGTGTCAGGTGACTTTTGTTGGGGGCAAGAATTTGTATTCTTCTTTCGATACTTTCCCTTAAAGAAAGGCTTCCATCCATGCCTTGGTTGGTGATGTCGAATATTTGCGTTTGAATGGCTTCTTTTTCAGGGTGGTCTTTCAACGTGATTTCAGCCAGCACATCAAAAGCTTCCACTTTAGTGAAGGTGCTATCGAAGTCGATAACAAAGTATTTGTTAGGGATCATAAAAAGGGAAAATAATTTATAGCATCCAGGGATTGATTATTTGGAGCTCGGGGATCATTTTAAAGATTTTTTCCCGAGATAGTCAATTACAGCATTTGAGTCGATCACGTACTGCTGCTGTCCCATTCTTTTCTACTTTGCGTGATGTAGTTTTGAAGATCATCTGCCACTTTCAAAGGAAGCTTGCCAAGATATTTTTCAGGAAGTTTTTGTTTGGGCTGATCCGTTTCCGTTTTAATCACCCGGATAAGATTCAAAGCCTCCAAATCTTCCAGCAATTTCATCGCCTTGGCATCAATTACCGTAATAGTGAGTGTTTGCATTAAACAAAGGTAGGGAAAATGCCCGTAAACTTTAACGCGTTTTGTTTGCCAATCCTGACTCACGGGTGTCGGTTTCTGGTTACTTTTGCAGTGCTAAATATTGAAAGAATTCCGATTAACTAATATCATGAATCAATCACTTGATCTCCCAATCCGCCCTAAAAGAAAGTTCCTTCCCGAAGACTTTAAAGTTTCTTCCTGGGATTTACTGAAACCTTTTTTTGATAATCTGGCCGAACGACAGATTTCAAACGTTAGCGAACTGAAACAATGGCTGCATGACCGGAGTGAACTCGAGTCCGTCATTTCGGAGGACATGGGATGGCGGTATATACGGATGACTTGCTATACTGATAAGGAAGAATACAGCAAATCGTATCAAGACTTTGTCCAAAATATTCAGCCTCAGATCGCGCCTTTTTCTGATATGCTTAACAAAAAGACACTAGGATTGCCATTTATTGCTGCCCTCGAAAATGAGCCGGGTTACAATCTCATGCTCCGAAACCTGAAGAAAGAAGTTGAACTTTTTCGTTCAGAGAATATCCCGCTTTACACCGAGATAACTACGGAAACACAAAAATATGCGGAAATATCCGGGGCGATGACCGTTGAAATCAACGGGCAGGAAATCACGCTTCCTCAAGCAGGAGTAATTTTACAGTCCACCGATCGTGCCCAGCGCGAAGATGTATTTAGAAAAATATCTACACGAAGACTGAAGGATAAGGACCTATTGGATGCATTGTTTTCAAAATTAATTTCTTTAAGACACAAGGTCTCCCTTAACGCAGGGTTTAAAAATTTCAGGGATTATCAATTCAAAGCCTACGGGCGTTTCGATTACACGCCACAAGATTGTTTTAATTTCCATGAAGCGATTGAAAGTGAGGTACTTCCCCTTATCAACCAGTTTTCGAAAGAAAGAAAATCGAAACTGAAAGTGACCGAACTACGTCCGTGGGACAAAGCCGTAGACGCAGAAGGTCGTGAGCCGCTCAAGCCTTTTCAGGATAGCAAAGAGCTCACCCAAAAATCCATTGAGGTTTTTAAACGATTGAACCCTTATTTAGGCGAATGCCTTGAAGTAATGGATAAGATGGGGCATTTGGATCTGGAATCCAGAAAAGGAAAAGCCCCCGGAGGGTACAACTATCCTTTAGCGGAAATTGGCGTGCCTTTTATTTTTATGAACGCCACCTCCACCATGCGCGATATGATGACCATCATGCACGAAGGCGGCCATGCCGTTCATAATTTTTTAACGATGAACTTGGAGTTAAACGATTTTAAGTCTCCGCCCATGGAAGTAGCCGAGCTTGCCTCGATGAGTATGGAATTAATTTCCATGGATGAATGGCCCATTTTCTTCGAAGCGGAAAAGGATTTTAAGCGTGCAAAATTGGAGCAGTTGGAGGACAGCATTGAAACCTTACCCTGGGTAGCTACCATCGATAAATTTCAGCATTGGATTTATGAAAATCCGACTCATTCGCTGGAAGAACGAAAGGAAAATTGGAATGCTATTTTCAGTCGGTTCGGTGATACGGTCACCAACTGGTCTGGGTTAGAAGAGGCCAAAAACTACCTATGGCAAAAGCAACTTCATTTGTATGAGGTGCCATTCTATTACATCGAATATGGCATGGCGCAGTTGGGGGCTATAGCCATTTGGAGAAATTTTAAGAAGGACAAGAAAACAGGCCTTCAGAAATATCAGGATGCTTTGAAGTTGGGTAATATGGCTACGATTCCAGAAATCTATAATGCAGCAGGAATCCGCTTTGATTTTAGCCGCGGCTACATCAAGGAGTTAATGGATTTTGTGCGTGAAGAATTGGAAAAGGTGAAGTAGTTAACCTCTGCACTTGTCGAGAAGATTGCTGAGTTGAATGGCTTCAGCAGACGTAAGGTGCATGGCTTTTATATCCGTCTGATCCATTTTTTTGTCCAATTGACTCAACAGTCGTAAACCATTTTCTGTGATTGCGATATTGGTAGCACGCCTATCTTTCGGGCATGGCGTCTTCGCGGCTAATTTTTTTACAATCAATCGGTCAAGCAATCTTGATACGTCAGAGTTTTTGTCGAGCATTCTGGCTTTAATTTCCGCACCTGAAATTTTATTGGGATGTTGCCCTCGTAGTATCCTCAGGATATTAAATTGCTGTGGTGTGAGGCCATAGGCCAAAAAGAATTCCTTGTTCTTATTTTCCAACCAGCCAGACGTGTAGAATATATTCAGCATTGCCTTGTGGTGGGCATTGCGAAATTTGGTTTGCTTTATCTCCTCTTCAATTTTCATTTTTCAATTAAAAAAAAAGGGAGTTGAAACTCCCTTTTTTTAGTTTCGTTGTTGAATTAAGCTTTAGTTGCTTCAACTTTACAGTTGATTTCAACTTCCTCGCCTACAATCAAGCCACCGCCTTCAAGGGCTTTACTCCATTGCAAACCAAATTCTTTTCTATTGATTTTGCCGCTAATTTTAAAACCTGCACGCTCACCTCCGAAGGCTTTCACACGGCCTCCATAGGTTACTTCAAACGTAACAGGTTTGGTTACATCACGGATGGTGAGGTTACCTTTTAAAACATATTTGCCACCATCTTTTGAAAGGGTGCCAGCAAATTTGATTTCAGGAAATTTCTCTGCATTGAAAAAATCATCCGATTTTAAGTGGCCATCACGCTTTTCGTTATCGGTGAAAACTGAAGCGGTTTTCGCACTAAACTCGATGGTTGCTCCTGTAAAGTCATCGGCAGTACTTGAAATCTTTGCATCATAATCTTTAAAATAACCTTCTACCTCCGACACCACCATGTGGCGTGCATTGAAGCCAATTTTGGTGTGGGCTTTGTCAAGGTTCCAGCTCGTTTGAGCAAAACCTGCGCCAGCTACAAGCATGGCGACTACTAATGTGTTCAGTTTTTTCATTGTTATTTTTTATTTGGTAATGCAATACTAACGCATAAATTAAAATATATGTTTAAACATGGATTATTTTATTGTTAACTACCTGATAGTGAGCGTAAAATAATTAATATTTTGGAGTATCGATGACGAAAAAAATAGCCAATTAGAGATAAAAGTCACTGGTAAGCTGAAGATAAGCTTTGGATTTTACTCCTATTTCATCGTGAAGAATCAACTTTTCTTTTTCTGTGGGTTTAGGCGTTATCCCAAATTCAAATAACCATCGTTCTTGTGGCTTTTCTTTTTTAGAATATAATGCCATCGCGCGGTTCAAGTGCAAACCTTTTTCTAAAGCAATGGATTTGAAATAATTTCCCTCGTGGAATGGTAAAATTACGGCCAATGTGCCGGTTGGATTCAGTAATCGAATGGAATGGTTTACTAATTCTTGTGGCGACAGTTGCACCGCATGGCGCGCATGCGTTCGGTTTTGAGCAGGGGGTTTGAGGCTTTTGGTGAAATAAGGAGGATTGCTTACGATCAAATCATATTTGGTATCGGAATCAAACGTTTGGACCCGTTCCATATAAACTGAGATTCTTTTCGCCCAAGGCGAAGACAATACATTTTCAGAAGCTTGAGAAAAATCCTCGCTTTCTATTTCAAGCGCATCAATAGAAACTTTTTCGCCTGTGCGTTGAGCCAGCATCAGCGCAATGATGCCGGAGCCAGTGCCCACATCCAGAATTCGGTTTGCACCCGAAACATTTGTCCACGCACCAAGCAGTACGGCATCGGTGCCGACTTTCATCGCACATCGATCGTGGCTTACAACGAATTGCTTGAAACGGAAAGGCTCGTGCTTTCTCAAAATAGGGGACAACGATTTTTTGATTTGGTGCTCAAGTTGTCCATTTTTTTGGAAATAATTTTCAAAGGGTTAACCTTGCACGTTCATATAATATGCGGAGATTTATTGTTCTTGTTTATCTTTTATGTAATTGTGCTGGAAGAAATGCAGATTCTGAGTGGGATAGTTCTTTGTTTTCCAATGGAAAAAATATGGGGATTGTCAGTGAACGGATTGAAGAAGCATCTGGTCTGGTAGCTAGTCTCGCCAATCCCGGTTATCTCTGGACTGTCAACGACAGTGGAAATAAAGCGGAAGTATTTTTGATCGACACGCTCGCTCAGATTAGACTTGTTTGCAAACTGTTGGTAAGAAACAGAGACTGGGAAGATATTGCGATCGGAGCTGGGCCGGAAGTCGGAAGGAGATATCTATACGTTGGCGACATTGGCGATAACTTGGGAATCCATCAATTCAAATATATCTATCGCTTTGAAGAACCGTCCCTTGAACAAGGACATGATCAAATGGTCACTGCTTTCGACACGCTGGTGGTTATACTTCCGGATGGAAAACGCGACACCGAAACCTTAATGATCGATCCAGCTACTAATGATCTATACCTTATTTCTAAAAGAGAGGACAACGTAAACGTTTATCTTGAGCACTTTCCTTATCGGGATACAATCCGACCTGAGAAAGTTTTAACCATTCCGTTCCACCAAATTGTGGCCGGTTCTATTTCAAAAGATGCGCAGGAAGTGTTACTCAAAAATTATGACAGTATTTTTTATTGGAAACGATCGAATGAAAAATCATTGCCGGAACTTCTTGCCAAAAAACCAGTCAGACTTCCCTACAAACGAGAACTTCAAGGGGAAGCTATCTGCTGGAACAATGATGCGTCTGGCTTCTACACCCTCAGCGAAAGCCCGGAGCATCGAATGGCGTATTTGAAATTTTATAAAAGACCCAAAAGACAATCTCAGGTGCTAAAGACTAATCTTTAACATCAGAATGAGTGGATCCTATTTTTTGTGGAAAAATATTCGAAAACAGAAACATTGATCAAGAGAAGAAGCATGCCATATACAGTATCCTCAACAGGAATTGTTCCCAGGCGTATGCCTAAATTCTCATTTTCATTGTACCAAACTACCGGATCCGGTAATCCACTGCCGGTGAGTACGCTATTTACCAGAAAGAACGGAATTAGAATAAATAGAAAAGCGAAGTAGAATTTCCCGAGGTAGCTTACCATCCACACTCTTCGAAGTAAGATCAAAAATATGGCTGTAGCAAAAAAAGTTACGCTTGTGTACCAGCGATCGTAATGCACTGTTCCTATTGTAAGGAGGCCAAAGATAAGCGCATCAGTTATGAAATTGGTGGCTAGTGGCTTAATCCAATTTTGTTTTGAAAAATAATTCATCGCTTCATAGGTGAACAGGCAAGCGTAAGGAATGCAAAAGAAGAAAAGAACTTCTTCAATTGGAAGGTTGAAAAAATAGATTCCGGTGAGATAGGTAGAATTAAAACCCCATACTCCAAGATGGGTAAACCAGCTATCCCAAATGAGAAAAGGAATGGCACCAGCAAAAATAGCGGGTATCAAGAATTTCCATTTTTTTGAAAAATTGGCTTTTGGATAAAAACTAAAGGCAAAAGGGAAAAGGATAGAAATAAAATCAATGAAAAGATAAAGGTAATGTTGCATAGCGTTGATCAATGCTCAGGTGCTGTCACTTATTGTGTTTCTTGCCGGGACTTCTTTATTGAAAAGCTTTTGGGTTCGTATTTTTTTGGAGCAAACAAAAACCCAAATGCCTCACATCCTTCTTTCGTGTGCCGGCTGTGGTGAATGTAATGCGCATGAATCATCCGTTGCAGATAACGCCCTCGTTTATTTGGTAGCCATTTTATTCGCTGATGTACAATAATGTCATGGAAAACCAGATAAAACATTCCATAAGAGAATATGCCGATAGCGACCGCAATTAAGTACGGATTATAGAGTACAAGGGTAGCATAATAGAATAACCCTATTGATGGCAGACTAAAGACAACTGCAAACCAATCATTCTTTTCAAGGGTGTGATCATGCACGGTGTGGTGCGAATGATGCCACCTCCAAAGAAACCCGTGCATCACATATTTATGCGAAGCCCACGCCACAAACTCCCAAAACAAAAATGTGCCAACCGCTATAACACTACAAAGAAAGATAGTCCAACCACTCATTTTTAAGATCACCTTTTTTCTTTGAAAAATTTATCTAATGCTTTATAGCGGAAATCAAAAATACGTTTTACTTCACCCCCTACAAAAAGCCAGTGAACAAGTTGGCCAAAAAGACCGAGTGGGATAGCATAGTTGACCTCATCGGTCATTTCTACTCCGCCTTGCACTTCTTTAAAGTGATGCTGATGATGCCATAAAGCGTAAGGCCCAAGTCGCTGTTCATCGATAAAGTAAAATGGCTCGCTAACTTGGGTGATTTCAGTTAACCAGTTTACCTGAATTGCGGGTAGTATTTTTATTTTATAGCGGATAAGTTGTCCGGCATACGCTTTGTCGCCACCCGATAAGTACATGATTTTAAAACCCATGTGTTCTGGTGTTAGTTTAGAAAGGTTCTTAGGCGTGGAAAAGAAATCCCAAGCTTCTTGGATGGTAATAGGTAATCGTTGGGTTCTTAGAAGCGTGTAGATTTTCATAATTAAAAAACAACTGAAAGGGTAAAGTGTTTACCAGGCCGCTGTCAAGGCGGCTTTATATATTTTCAATACGCGCTCACGCGCAAATTTGTGATCCACCATTGGTTTGGGGTACCGGGAAGTTTCTAATTCAGGAACCCACTTTTTGATATACTCCAATTTGGGGTCGAATTTTTCAGTTTGTAACTGAGGATTGAAAACACGGAAGTAAGGAGCGGCATCGCAACCCGATCCTGCTGCCCATTGCCAACCCCCGTTGTTTGATGCCAGATCAAAGTCTAACAATTTTTTTGCGAAATAAGCTTCACCCCATCGCCAATCAATAAGTAAATGCTTTGTCAGAAAGCTAGCCACGATCATGCGTACCCGATTGTGCATAAATCCAGTTTCATTTAGTTCGCGCATTCCTGCATCCACAATAGGGAATCCAGTATTGCCATCGCACCATGATTGAAACTCATTTTCGTTATTTCGCCATTCGATTTTGTCATAGATGGGCTTGAAGGCTTTTGTTTCTACCTGAGGAAAGTGCCACAAGATCATCTGATAAAATTCGCGCCAGATCAATTCATTTAACCACACTTCATTTTTGGCCTGAGCGATTTGAACCAGTTTTCGAATGCTTACCGTGCCAAACCGTAGGTGTACACTTAGTTTTGTTGTACCTTCCAAAGCTGGAGAGTTTCGATGTTGATCATATTTTTCAATGAGGCTTTGCTTTATTTTTCGATCGGGAAACGGAGCTCCCGTTTTTTCAAAACCGATGTGATCTAAAGTTGGAAAGTCGATGGGTGCTATTTTTTTAAAATTGAAAAAAAAATCTTCGGTGGGATAACATTTAGTGTTGGATAGGGTCTTTAATGATTTCCATTTTTTGCTGTAGGGAGTAAAAATGGTGTACGGTTTGCCATCTTCTTTAGTCACTTCCTCTTTTTCAAAGATCACTTGGTCTTTGAATGTCTTGAATTCAATTTGTTTTGAAGTTAAAATATTTTTTACAGCAGTATCTCGCGATCTGGCGTAAGGTTCGTAATCATGATTGGCGTAAACGGCCGTTGGGTTTAGGCGATCAAATACATGAATCGGATTTCCAAAAAGCACCAGGAGCGAACTACCCATTTTCTCCAATTCTATTTTCAACGACAAAAGGGATTGATAAATAAATTCAACCCTTCGGTCTTTTTTGTCTTCAAGACGGTCGAGTATTTCGGTGTCGAAAATGAAAAGAGGAAGTACGGATTTGTTGGATTTTAAAGCGCGGTAAAGCCCGGCATTGTCGGTTAATCGCAGGTCTCTCCTAAACCAGAATATGGAAGTTTGGTTGTCGATGAATTGGGTTGAGGTTTCGATGGATAACAATGGCAAGTCCTGATTTTTTTAAGACCAATTTCGGTCATCTTTAAATGATTAAATCAAATTGAATCGGTGTTTAAAAAATGAATAAACCAAAATAGAAAGTTTTCTTCTGTTCCGTATTCTTATTCGGTAATTTAATACATGGTGGCAAGGTGTATTTTTTATCTTTTCAAAGAGGGCGAGGTAATAAAGGTAAGCTAAATAAACGCCAAAGCGGGCAGAACGCGGTAGTTTTTTGATTCCTTGGAAGCCGGCATGAAAATCGACAGCAATATCCTCTTCAATTTTTTTCTTGGTGGCTTCGTCAAAGTGTGCAAGGTTTACATTTGGAAAATACGTCCTTCCCAATTCAATATAATCCGCGTTAAGATCGCGCAAGAAATTTATTTTTTGAAAGGCAGATCCTAAACGCTGTGCGGCAGGTTTTAATTGTTGGTACATTTCATCGTCTCCCTTACAAAATACCCGTAGACACATCAGGCCCACTACTTCAGCAGATCCTAGTATATATTCTTTAATTTCTTCTGCATTGTACACCTGATGGGTGAGATCAGCTTCCATGCTTTTTAGGAACTGATCATACAATGTCGGTTCAATTTTATACCGATGAACCGTTTCCTGAAAACTATTGAGAATGGGATTTAAGCTGATCCTTTCTTCAATGGCCCGATAGGTTTCTTCCTTAAATCGTTCAAATAATTTTTCTTTATCGTAATCGTGAAAGGTATCAACAATCTCATCAGCAAAACGGACGAATCCATACAAAGCGTAAATTGGATTTTGTAATTGGTTCTCCAGGCATCCGATGCCTAATGAGAACGAAGTGCTGTACGCCCGCGTGGTGATCCGGCTGCACTTCATGGAAACTTTATCAAATAAGGCCTTACTCATGGTCTTAATAAATTCGCGGTAATCCCCCGACAAGAGGTTTTATTTTTGTCCGATTTTTCTATTTGAATTCATTCAATATTCTTTTAACAAACACAGGGCAGTTTGGTTACAATTAATTTTTATCACTTTCTACCAAGACTTTAGCCACAATTTGGCCCGAAATAATTGAAGGCGGAACGCCAGGCCCAGGGACGGTAAGCTGCCCTGTATAAAAAAGATTTTTTAGTTTGGGGTTGATGATGGAAGGCTTTAGATGTGCCGTTTGCGAAAGCGTATTTGCCAGCCCGTAAGCATTTCCCTTGAACGAGTTGTAGTCTGCCATGAAATCATTGTGTCCATAGCTTTTTTTGATGATAATATTTTCTTTTATGGATTCCCCTATTAATGTTTCTAATCGATCGATTATCAGGTTAAAGTATTTTTCTCTTATAGCATCATCGTCATGCAGGCCGGGAGCTACCGGTATCAGCACAAAAATATTTTCATGGCCGGGCGGTGCCACAGAAGGATCGGTAATGGAGGGAACGCAAACATAAAATAGGGGATCAGTTGGCCATTCGGGGTGATCATAAATTTCTTTGGCATGTAGTGTAAAATCCCGATCGAAGAAGAGATTGTGATGCCTTAGGTTTTTTATTTTTTTGTTCAACCCCAAATAAAAGATCAAACTGGAGGGAGCAAGCTTTCTATTTTGCCAATACTCTTCTGAGTACTTTCGATAGACCTTTGGCAATAGTTTTTGCTCTACATGGTGATAGTCCGCACCGGCCACCACGAAATCAAATTTCTTTTCTTTTCCGTTGACCAATACATCGGAAACCTGGTTGCCCGATAC
Organism: Cytophagales bacterium; assembly: GCA_027317105.1. Taxonomy (GTDB): domain Bacteria; phylum Bacteroidota; class Bacteroidia; order Cytophagales; family Cyclobacteriaceae; genus ELB16-189. The sequence goes on along the minus strand of DAHVFH010000123.1, from coordinate 25,682 downwards.
GATAATTTCTTCGACATTGCTGTTATACTCAAATCGAACCCCTTGGGATGTGGCGATTTTTTCCATGGCTTCCACAATCTTGTACATTCCGCCCAAGGGATACCAGGTGCCCAACGCCATGTCGGCATAATTCATAAGGGTGTATAAGGCTGGCGTGCGATTGGCGGGTGCACCTAAAAAAAGAACAGGAAATTCCAGCAGTTGAATGAGCCTGGGATCCTTAAAATGCTTCCTTACATAGGATGACACGGATTCAAAAATCGAAAGGCTTAATGCGCCTTTCACAATCTTCCACTGCAATAATTCTGAAATTGAAACGCCCGGTGTGTAAACCAGGTCTTGCATGCCAATCTCATACTTGCGTTTTCCTTCTTTCAGAAATTCGGTAAGGTGTGTGATACTTCCTTTTTCTTTGGATTCAAAAAAGCTTTTCAAAGAAGGTTCACCTGCTGGTAGGTCCCAACGATCTTCTTTTGAAAAAAAAACGCGATACGAAGGATCAAGTCGCACTAATTCGTAAAAATCAGAAGTGCGATAATTAAATCGACTGAAAAATTTCTCAAACACATCGGGCATCCAATACCAACTTGGTCCCATGTCGAAGACAAAACCCGCTATCTCTAATTTTCTCGCCCTACCTCCCGGAAGATTATTTTTTTCGAGTACGGTAACTTCATACCCAGATTGCGCCAAGCAGGCGGCAGCCGAAAGACCGGCAAACCCTGATCCGATCACGCCTACCTTTTTCATAGAGAGAAATTCACCATGGAGTTGAAAAATAAAGACTACTAAGCAGGTTAATATCCTATCAGTTTCTTTTGTATTTCTTTTCGCGCATGAAATATCCGGTTCTTTACCGTGCCGATAGGAATGCCCAGGTGTTTAGATATTTCTGAATATTTATAGCCTGTCGTTTGCATCTTAAACGGGATCAATAATTCTTCTTTTACACTGATCACATTCTTCCAAATTTCTTTAAACTCCAAGTTGCTTCCCGGACGGTTAAAAGTATGATGATCTTCTACATTTAGATAGTATAGTTCTTTGGTGCTATCGTGGATTGTTTTGGCTCGTTGAGCTTTTTTGTAGTTGTTGATATAGGTGTTTCGCATGATGGTAAACAACCATCCCTTCATGTTGGTATCCGCCCGGTATTTATTTTGGTAGGTGAGGGCTTTTAAAATAGTATCCTGAACCAAGTCATGCGATTCTTCACGGTTGTGGGTGAACTTTCGGGTAAAAACCATTAAATCAGATCGCATGCTAGAAACCTTTGTGGTGAAATCGGTCGTTTTCATATTGTTTAATATATGTTATTAAATATTAAACAAAAATAGTTGTAAAAAGCCAATTATCCTACTATATGTTTAATAAAATATAAAATATGTTAAACAAAATAGTTATTTAATCAACTTGTTGATTTCGAGGGCATTATCAAATAGCGTTACGTTTTTGGGCGGGTTAATGGGCTTCTTTTTAAGTAAATAGCCCGTTAGTAGTATTGAAATGTTGGGAAAATCTCCAGCCATTCGGTTCACATAATCTTGAGTGTTGTGCGAAGGTTGTGACGTGAATGAGCTTATCAGCAGGTTGGGATTGTGTTCTAAACAAATTGAATGTAGACTTTCGTAGGGAACGGTCTGCCCCAAATAGTAAGTTAGCAGCCCTTCTTTTTTGCAAATGTAGCAGTAAAATAAAAGTCCGATTTCATGCAATTCATTTTCAGGTAAGAAGAGTACCACCGATCTGGCATTTCGGTGCGGCCTCGCCAAACTATCGATGGCAACAATTATTTTATTCCGGATTAGATTAGAAATGAAATGCTCTTGGGCAGGTGTAACCTTATCGGTCAACCATAATACCCCTATCTTTTCGAGGAAAGGATATACAACTTCCAACAGCGTGCGTTCAAATCCTATTTTTAAAGAAAGGCTTCCTAGTATTTTTTCAAACTGTTCTTCTTCCAAATCGATCATTGCAACAATTAATTGCTCGATATAGATTTCGATGCTGTTCTTCGATTCACTCAGTTCCGAAACCTGATAATTGATCTCTTCCTTGGTAAGATTGGCAATTTTAGAAATTTTTACCCCATGATTATTTAATACCGAAACGTTTATGATTTTCTTTAAATCTTCATCGGAATAAAAACGGATGTTGGTTGGAGTTCGCTCAGGGGTTATCAGGTTGTGTCGTTTCTCCCAGATGCGTATGGTATGGGCTCGGATCCCCGATAGCCGCTCTAGTTCTTTAATTGAGTATTTGCCCATTTAGGTTTAATTGACTAAATATAAACAAGCTAATTATAATAATGTTTCTTTTATCCCAATCCACACCCCCTATTCCTCACAAACTCTTTTATTGGGGGTGGCTTGCGGTCGAGTTTTTATTAAAATGCAAAGCACGTTTTCGTGCTTAAGTTCGTTATGACAAACTTGTCGGACGATTTAACCAAAAATAAAAAATGGCCAATAGAACTTCTCAACATATCTTAGGCACCTCGGCAAACTTGCTCGGGTTTTGCCTTTTTATTATTACCGCGCTCCACTTGACCAACAAGACCGAGAATAGACTAATTGATGAATTTACGTCTATTGTTGCCTTATTGCTAACTATTTCTTCCCTGCTTTCTTTTATATCTATCCGAACAGACAACCCCGAACGGGAATATCAATTTGAAAAGATAGCGGATTATTTTTTCTTGATTTCCTTAATAGGGATTTTTGGAATCATCGTTTTCTTGGCCATTAACTTTGGGCGGTGACTTCGGGCCATTTGGGATGATGGTAACTGGATACTAAGATTCTGAATACGATTAATTACTACAAGGAGAGATTTGCTGAAGCCTCGTATCCGTAATAGTTTTTATGAAAGCGGTAGTAAGCGAATAAAAAAAACGCTATCGAAATAGCTCCAAAGAAGGGTAACGAATAGGATTATTATTGAAAAGGCAGAAAATAAAAAAATAAAGGGGGACTTTTTTGTTAGGTGTTGAAGTTGAAACGAAATATTATTAAAAATGTGAGGTAATGAAAACTTTTTAATCCTGATCTAATTCGATTCTAATACTTCATCTTTTCTTTTGTGTTGTGGGTTCCTTCTGAGGGGGCATGAAGAACGAAAAATTCTATATCAAAACCAAAGCTAAGAATGACTCGATGTCAAAATCAAGCCTTCCTGCAAACACGTGGTGGATTTTTATTTTGGGTGGCTTTGCAATTATATCAATTGCTCCATTTTTGCCGATGAAATACTACAATCCTGCTCCGATGACGTTTGATACCTACATCACCAAAGTAATTATAGCAGGTGCCATCGTTTTACCCATTGAAGCTGCACTTCTTTGGTTTTCACAAATCCGCTCAGAAATTAACAGACGAAAAGGGTATGACTGGATCGGTAAATTTGAGGTGTTGGAAAAGAAGGCGTACCTCCATCGGTTTTACTTTCGGCTCCAACCTGGCTCTTCACACAAAATTAAAGTTTCCCGTAGCCTTTATGAATCCACACGGATTGGGGACTTTATTCTTATCCGAAGAAATGCCTTAGGAGATACAAAAGAGACCGTTCGTTTGTCAGGTATCCGCCACCGTATTAAAGGAACGGTGGGCTTGGTTTAATTTAGGAATTCAAAAACCCTTTGTAACTTTATTCGAATTACGTTAGCTTTAGTTAAAGACAGCCATGAATATATTGTTAGTAGAAGATGAGGTAAGCGTATCCAATTTTATAAAGAAAGGATTTGAAAGTGAAGGCTATTTACTGGATGTCGCTTTTGATGGGACCATGGGCAAAAGTTTGTTTTGGATGAAAAAATATGATCTCGTAATCCTCGACATAAACCTTCCTGGGATTAATGGGTTCACCCTTTGCCAGGAATTTAAAAAGGACCGCCCTCATACCCCTATTATCTTTCTCACCGCGCTGGATGGCCTTGACGATAAAATTACAGGATTTGAATCGGGGGCAGATGATTATGTGGTAAAGCCCTTTGAGTTTCAAGAATTGCTTTTGCGTACAAAAGCGCTCATCCGAAGATCAGGATCATCTTCGTTGACGGATCGGAAATTAGTTGTTGGCGACCTTGAAATGGAGCCTTTTGGTAAAGTGGTAACCCGTGCCGGAAAAAGAGTTGAACTTACGGCCAGAGAGTTTTCCTTGTTGGAATACCTCATGATCAATAAGGGGCGCGTAGTGAGCCGCGTAGATATTGCCGAAAAAGTTTGGGATTTAAATTTTGATACTTCAACCAACGTAATTGACGTCTATATCAATTATCTTCGAAAGAAGATTGACAAAGACCAGAGTAAAAAAATACTGCACACGGTAGTCGGCATGGGCTATACCTTGCGGGAAAACTAGCGTATGCTAATCCGACATAAAATTACAATGTGGTTCATCGGCCTTTCCGGGCTGCTTTTAGTTTCATTTTCGTTTTACATCTATTTTGCTTCGGCAAGTTCACGGAGAGAAATTTTCATGAACCGGATTAAAAACAAAGCACTGGATACAAAGGAGATCTACAATAAACATGATAAGTTGGCCGAGCAGATAATTATATCTATTCCGGAACAATCCGAATATGTGTTCGATGAAGGGGATCAACTGATATTCTCAATCAACGATGCTCATGATGATTTTAAATTTACTGATGATTTTTTTCGTTCGGTTAGGGAAAAGGGAGAATATGAATTTAACTACAAGCACAAGCAAGAGACTTTCGGAGGTCTTAAAGAGGGTTATGCTTTTTTCTTCCGCCAAGGCGATAAGGGGAGAATTGGTGTTATTACGGCCTATGATGTGCCGGGGCATCAGAAATTATCGAACTTAATTTTAGATATTATTGTGGGAAATATTTTTTTTCTGGCCATTATCGGGCTTTCGGCTTATGTTCTTCTCGCCAGAGGATTTTCACCACTTAAAGACTTAGTCGCTCAATCGGAATTGGTTCAAGGCAACGAATTGAATTTTCGGTTAAGCTTCAAAAACCCTCGTGATGAAATAGGCATAGTAGCCACTTCCTTCAACAAAGTATTGGATAAAATTCAAGCCCTGGCCAAGTCGCAAAAATCGTTTGTCGCGTATGCTTCGCATGAGCTGCGCACACCGTTGGCGGCCATTAACGGAATTTTGGAAACTTCGGTAACCTATGATAAGGACAATGAAGCGATAAAAGCTAGTTTGACCGCAGCACGAAAAGAAATCCAAAAAGCAACAGCGCTAGTGAACGGTCTGTTGCAGCTGGCCAAGGTTGAATCTACAGACACCAGCATAGAAAAAACAAAACTGAATTTGGTGGACGTATTATTAGACGCCATTAGCTTTTACAAACTAAAAAATCCTGCACAAGGATTTTTGTTTGATATTGAGGAAGCCGTGCCCAAAGATGTGTCCATTGAAATAGTAGGACACGCCCAATTATTGCGAACTGCCTTTATTAACCTGATTGACAATGCCTCCAAATATTCACATCAACAAAGGATCGAGATCAATTTGATGATGGAATCGCCTGAGAAAATTTTTATTCAAATTATCGATCGGGGTATTGGCCTGGCAAATGAAGATTGGATAGAATTGATGGATCCATTTTTTCGAGGCAAAAATGCCAAGACCTTTGACGGATTTGGCCTAGGCCTTTCATTGACACAACGGATTTTGGCACTGCATCAAGGTGAAATAATCCTTTCTAGAAATAAGTTCTCGGGCGTAACGGCCACCGTTATTTTGCCTGCCTTCTTTAACATGGAAAGTGAATAGGCTAAAATGGTGTTTAAGTCTGCAAAAAGAATTAAGAAATTTAGCAATTATATATTAGTAGCTTCTAATTTGTTTCTAATTTTGCTCTAATGAATACCCCGTTATATTGCACACAAAAAACAATTGAGGGGTTTTTCTTTAACTAAAATGAATTTATGATTTTTCAACTCTTTTCGCACCCAATTTATCCGGTAAAAATTCATTCTATCCTTCCTAACAATAAATTTTAAGACTCCAAACCAATGATTTTAAAAGTATTGCCCATTGTAGCAGTAATCCTACCCATAGGGTTATTCGCACAGTCCAAAGAAATTCCTGAAACAGTTGATCTTAAAACGGCAATGGATATTGCAAAGCAAAATTATCCATCCATTAAATTAAAAAATGCCGAGAAAGAAGCTTCCTTGTATCAGTTGAAGGCTTCAAGAAACAACTACTTACCTGGCGTAATTGTTCAAAGCCAAGTTGTTAACGGTACTTCCAACCAAGTTCGCGGCCCATTCTTTCCGAATGAAGGGATGGCTATTCCGATCTCTGGAGGAATTAGGGGGGGAAGTGGTTATTCGGCCACCTCAACGTGGACAAGCTTTGCTACAGGGTTTGTGAACTGGAAATTCTTCAGTTTTGGAAGATTTAAGACAGAGGTAGATGCGGCCAAAGCAGGAACTGTTTCTGCTGAAGCAGATTTTCAAAACGAGGTCTTTCAACAGCAAATTAAGGTAGGCGATGGCTATTTTCTTACCCTGATGGCTGACGACATGCTGAAGGCTCAGGTCGCTAACCTAGCGCGTGTAAAGGCACTAAAAGACGTAACCTCTGCCTACACCAAATCGGGTTTAAAGCCAGGGGTCGACAGCTCGTTGGTTAATGCCGAATATTCTAAAGCAACCTTACAACTATTAGAGACTCAGCGAATCGCACAAGAACAAGTGGTGTATTTCAAAGAACTTATGGGCTTGAAGGCTGATACCCCTATCCGATTGGATAGTGCGATCTACGCCACAGAGCCGCAATCCATTCAACTTTCAAGTGATTATTCTATGAATCCGCTATTAACGTTTTATAAAAGTGTGGTTGATTTAAACCAGACAAGAATTAAAGCCATCCGGAGAAGCCAATATCCTTCGATATCCTTTATTGGAGCAGCCTATGCAAGAGGCTCTGGCATATCAAATCAAGCCAATACTGATGGTAGCTTTCAATATAACAAGTCATTTAGCGCAGGGGTTGGTTTTCAGCCATTTCTGAACTGGATGGTTGGCGTGAGTACAATATGGAATGTAACGTCTTTATTCAAGACAGGTAATGAAGCCAGGGCACAACGCCAGGTGACCACCATGGCGCAAGAGCGTTACAATGAAGAAACGCTTCGTGTGGAAAGTGAAATTGAGCGCGCAAGACTTCGCTATAATGCAGCCCTGGAGGCAGCAAGACAAGCCCCAATTCAACTAAAAGCTGCCCAAGATGCTTATTCTCAAGCTAAGTCAAGGTATGATGCCGGACTAAATACAATATTAGAGCTCACCCAAACCTATGCGTTACTCAATCGTGCTGAAGTAGATGCCTCAATGGCGAAAGGCAATGTATGGCGAGCGATAATTATGTATTCTGCGGCATCTGGTAATATGTCCCTTTTAACCAATAATCTCAACTAAAATGATTCAATCAGCACTACGTAATCCCATTACTATAATTGTTGCCATTTTTGGTGTTATTATATTTTCTTTGCTTGCCTTGTTTTCCATTCCGGTTGATATTTTTCCGAAGCTCAATCTACCGACCATTTATATCGCTCAACCTTATGGAGGTATGGCGCCCGATCAGATGGAGGGGTTCATTGCAACCCGCTACCAAAATCAATTACTTTATGTTACCGGTATTAAAGATATTGAGGTAAAAAATGTGCAAGGGCTGTGCTTGGTGAAGTGTATATTTTACGAAGATGTTAATATGGCACAGGTTTCTGGTGAGGTGGCAAATCAGGTGAGTCGTGTGATGAGTTATATGCCCCCCGGAACAGTGCCGCCCACTGTGGTCCGCTTCGATGCGTCAAGTTTGCCAGTTGGACAGCTAGTATTCAGCAGCAAAACGGCAACGCTAAATGAAATGCAGGATTTAGTTTCTACGTTGATTCGCCCGCTGTTTTCTCAAATACCCGGTGCCTCCGCGCCCCCTCCATTTGGTGGAAATGAGAGAACTATTGTGATTAAAGTTAATCCGGAGTTGATGGCTGGCTATGAACTTACCCCTGATGACATTGTGAAGGCCGTAGTCGAAAATAATGATATATCGCCAGCGGGTAACGTTCGAATTGGCAAACTCAATGTGATGACCCCTAATAATACAGTGGAAAATAGTGCCGCTGATTTTATGGATATCCCATTAACGAAAGGCCCTGGGCCGGCAGTTTTTGTGAGAGATGTGGCGACCGTTGAAGATGCCGCTGACGTAACCGTGGGATATGCTTTGATTGATGGCAAACGGTCTGTTTATATCCCGGTAACAAAAACGGCTTCGGCCTCCACCATGGATGTGGTGAATGGCCTGAAGAAGAAGCTTCCGGAAATGCGCGGCCTACTTCCAAGTGATGTTAAACTCGACTACGTGTTTGATCAATCGGTGTATGTAATTGAATCGGTAAAAAGTTTAGCGACAGAAGGCATTCTAGGTGCATTACTCACTGGTTTGATGGTGTTTCTATTCCTTCGTGATTTGCGTAGCTCCCTGGTGGTTATTTGTACCATTCCAATTTCTGTTTTGGCAGCCGTGATGTTTTTAAATTTATTTGGCCAGACCATAAATATCATGACACTCTCGGGTTTGGCTTTAGCAATTGGTATCCTGGTCGATCAAGCTACTGTGGCGATAGAAAATATACATCGACACTTGGAAATGGGAAAGGCTAAACCACGCGCGATATTGGATGGGTCAAAGGAAGTGTCCTTTCCCCTGCTTTTGATCACGATCTGTATTCTCGCAGTATTTGCCCCTGCATTCATTATGTCAGGTGTTCCTCGGGGTATGTTTATGCCCCTTTCTCTATCAGTAGGATTTGCCATGATCGCTTCCTATTTTCTTTCGCAAACTTTCGTTCCGGTTGTATGTAATTGGTGGCTAAAGGACGCGCATCACCCAAAAACGGACGAAAACCACGCCATCGAATTGATTGATGACGAAGATGGTTTTGAAAAATTTAAGAAGCGATATTTAAAAGTCCTGGATAAGCTTGTTGCCCACAGGAGTGCTTCCATAACCGTTTACTTGATTGCATCGTTCGGTTTAGTAGCCGGCTGTTTTCTGATGATAGGTAAGGATTTGATGCCCAAGATAGAGCATTCACGTCAGTTTCAGATGCGAATAATAGGGGAGGAAGGCTTGCGGATAGAACGAACGGAGGAGGCGGTGATTGAAATTATCAATTCGATTAAAGAGATTGTAGGAGCGGAAAATATCGATATTTCCTCCGCTTTTGTAGGCATGACGCCATCAAGTTATGGAACAAATACGTTGTACGTATTTAATAGTGGCCCGCAGGAGGCTGTTTTGCAGGTGAACTTAGCGGAAGACTTTAAAGTATCCTCTTTGGACGAGCTCAAAGACGCAATCCGAAAAAATGTAGCAAAAAAATTGCCAGATGTAAAATTGTCGTTCGAGCCCATTGAGTTAACAGATAAAATCATGAGCCAGGGTGCAAATACACCCATTGAAGTACTTGTAGCATCTAAAGATATTAGAGAGGCTGAAGGTTTTGCAAAGCGTGTAAAAACCGAAATGGATAAAGTTCCATTCCTCCGTGATATAAGAATCAACCAGCCGCTTAATTATCCTTCCTTACAGATTGATATTGATCGTGTAAAGGCCGGTCAGTTTGGCCTTACCGCAGCTGACATTTCAAAATCACTGGTGGCGGCCACTTCTTCCAGCCGTTTTACTGCCAAAAATTTGTGGCTTGATAAAGATAAGGGCTTCGCTTATCAGGTTCAGGTTCAAGTTCCTGAGTATGAAATGGCATCTGTGAGAGATATGGAGAATATCCCCCTCGTGAAGGGGCAGTTGAGGCCAACTTTAATTGACGTTGCCTCCATAAGTTCAACTAAAATTCCTGCTGAGTATGATCGAATAGGGCCACGCAGGGTGGTTACCGTTTCTGCCAATGTATTTAAAAAGGATTTGGGAACGGCTCAGGAAGAAGTAGAAAAGGCGATAGAAAATGCAGGGAAACAACCGAGGGGATTGGTAGTTGAGGTAAGAGGCCTGGTAAAATTGTTAGAAGAGACTTTGAGCAGCCTTCAATCTGGTTTGTTATTAGCCATTATCGTTATATTTCTTTTGCTCGCTGCTAATTATCAATCCTTTAAAGTTTCGTTTGTTGTATTGGTAACTGTTCCAGCCGTATTAGCGGGATCGATGGTAATGCTTCTTTTAACAGGAGGCACCTTAAATTTGCAATCGTATATGGGGATTATTATGTCAGTGGGGGTATCGATTGCAAATGCTGTGTTGCTGGTGACGACCGCTGAAAAATTGAGGCTGGAGTTAGGCGATGCAGAGCAAGCGGCAAAACTTTCTGGTTCTCAACGGTTGCGACCAATCTTGATGACCGCGATCGCTATGGTGGCAGGGATGTTGCCGATGGCAAGTGGGTTGAGTGAAAGTGGTGAACAGGCCGCTCCTTTGGGTAGAGCGGTAATTGGAGGGTTAATTGCTTCTACTTTTGCTGCGCTGTTGATTTTGCCAGTCGTATTTAGCGCAGTTCAGAAGAAGTCTTCACTTAAATCCGTTTCGCTGGATCCAACTGATAGTTCAAGCGAAACGTATGACTTGTCCCCTTCAGAAAACAATTAATTTTAATAGATAAATCAAATTCAATAACAATGAAAAATAAAATATTAGTACTGGCATCACTTGCTTTTAGTATCATGATAATCACTTCTTGCGGAAAGAAAGGAAGTGATACCAGTAGTGCCACTGAAAATACTGGCCTGGTGTACCCAGCGATGTTGGTGAAGGAGGGGAAGGTTTCTTCGACTTTAACATTGCCTGGAGAACTGGAGGGCTTTTTTGAAACCGGAATAGTGGCCAAGGTAAATGGATACATCAAGAATATGCATGTTGATATCGGTGATCGGGTTCATACAGGCGAGTTGCTTGTTGAATTGGAAGCACCGGAACTGTTAAGTGAACTCGCTACTGCAAATTCGGAGTATCAAGCCAAAGAAGCGTTGTACAATAATTCTAAGGCGAAGTATATCAGGTTCAAACAAACAAACGAAACTCCCGGTGCCGTGTCTCCTTATGACATGGATTTGGCCAAGACTAATCTCATTTCGGATAGTTTGATTTACTTAGCAACGAAGACAAAATACGAAGCCATAAGAGAATTGACAGCCTATCTTCGCATTACCGCTCCTTTTGATGGGATTATCACAGCAAGGGACATGGCACCTGGCGCATTTGTTGGCCCCGAAGCAAAACAAGGTAAACCGATCTTACGGTTAAAAAGTGAAAACAAACTTCGGTTACATATTGCTATCCCAGAGAAATATCTGGCGGAAGTTTCAGAAGGTGATATGGTTGATTTTCAAGTTAAAAGCTTTCCAAATCAGACTTTTAAAGGTAAAATTACTCGACTTTCAAAGAGTTTAAACGTGATGACAAGGTCAGAAATTGTTGAGATTGAAATTGACAACAGAAAAGGCGAATTATTGCCTGGTATGTATGCCATCGCAGCCATGCCGATTAAACGACCAGGAAAATCCATTGTTGTTCCGCAAACGGCCGTGGTGACAAATATGGAGAGGCAATTTGTGATAAAGATAACTGATGGCAATAAAGTGAGTTACGTTGATATAGAGAAAGGAGAGGAACAAAAGGACCAGGTTGAGATTTTTGGAGATTTGAATCCTGGCGATACGATATTGACTAAGGCTTCAGACGAGATAAAACAGAAATCAGTTGTAAAGGTTAGCCTGGTAGACAAAAAGTAATTAAGATTATTCTTTTGCTTTTAAAACTGATGCGCAGCAAAATTGTTTTTGCAATTTGTTTGGTGTTATTCTTTATAACGAAATCTAGTAGCCAAACCAAGGATTCCATTAAAACTAACGCAATTAAAAATATTTTACTTAAAATTAAATACGATACCCCAATCAGCTTTCGATTGTATAGTCGATATATTGGTGGTCAACAAAATAATTCGAGGATAGACGAAACCTTTTTATCAACAATTTCCCTCTCCCGATTATTGACCTTGCAAGTAGGCTACAGGTATGGTCAAAATCAAGGACTTAACCATGGCCCTTACAGTCATTATAAATTGGAATTACAATCCAAGGAATTTTGGCATAAAGTACGCTTTTTAGGTCGGATGTCCCAAGGGATTAGTAAAGGTTCAATTCAAAATTCGTCAGTCAGTAACTATTTGGCAATTGCGGAAGGGAGTCAAAAAATATCAAAGGATTTTACTGCATTATTTGCTTATGGATATTCGTTTACTGTTCAGTCGAATAATAATTTAGATGCTCTTCCTTTAAGTAAGGGAAAGGTTAGTAATTACCCTGTTTTTAAAGTTGGCTTGCGCTATCATTTTTTAAATAGAGGCATCGTTGACCTATTGTATGGTTCCTACTCTTCCTTTAATCCCTACTCACTAAATGCACCTTTCACGCAAGTTACCTTTGAATATCAACTTAGCAAGCGGTTTAGCTTTTATTCATATTATAGACGGCAATATCTTAATACGTTTAGTAATGCTTATAATCAGTTCTATACAGCTGGGTTTAGGTTTCATTTCGGAAAATAGCTATAGTAGCATTAGTTTAGTCAGGTTAGGTTAGTATAACAGGTTTATTTTGGGTTAGGCATGAGGTTAAAAATCCTCATGTTTTTTAAAAAAAAATCAGTCGTAGAGGTAAAGTGCGGCTGCTTACAGTTTCGTTGTTGGCAGCCGTTTGTTGTTGCAGACCGTTTCGATGGTGGGGAGACTTCTGGTTTTTTCTATTGACTTTTTTACAAACATCTCCATTTATGGTCGATATTCCATACCACATACCAATCCCGAATTTAATTGGTTGGCAATACAGATTATTGATAAATAGGTTGACATTGTTCAGCTTATTCGCCCCGGTGCAAAGCGTACACACAAATGTCCGACTCGCAAACAAAGCCATTGCATCAGTGCTCAAATTCTGCAATGGCCGATACTACCCACAATCGAGTATCACCAATTTGCCAAATAAAAAAAAATCCGGTCTTTCGATCCGGATTTTTTTATTTTATTTTATTTTATTTCAGTACGTTCAATTGTTCAATTGATCATGCTGGCCTCTGCTTTTTCTTTTTCGGGGCGCAGGGCACGAACGGCTGCACCGGCTTGCCACAATTCGCTCTCGCGAACTTCCTTTAATTCTTCCGCTAATTTTTCGCGATAGTCAGGCCTGCTGCAGGTGTCGATAGTCCTTTTCGCTTCCGCACCGCTAGCCACGCTTTCGTAAAGTTCTTTGAAAACAGGAAGGGTTGCTGCCTTAAATTTTTTCTTCCAGTCTAATGCACCGCGTTGTGCTGTGGTAGAGCAATTGGCGTACATCCAATCCATTCCATTTTCAGCGACCAGTGGCATAAGGCTTTGGGTTAATTCTTCCACGGTTTCGTTGAAGGCTTCAGAAGGGGTGTGACCTTTTGAGCGTAGTACTTCGTATTGCGCTTCAAAGATTCCGGCAATGGCGCCCATCAATGTGCCGCGTTCGCCAGTCAAATCAGAATAAACTTCCTTTTTGAAATCGGTTTCAAATAGATAGCCAGAGCCAACACCGATGCCTAAGGCAATCGCGCGTGTCTTCGCTTTTCCTGTGGCATCCTGAAATACGGCATAGCTTGAGTTAATGCCTTTGCCTTGCAAGAAAAGTCTGCGCACCGAAGTGCCGGAGCCTTTTGGTGCCGCCAGAATCACGTCTACATCGGCTGGAGGAATGATGCCAGTTTGCTCTTTAAAAGTTACGCCAAAGCCGTGAGAAAAATACAAGGCCTTTCCTTTGGTAAGATGCGGTTTTAGTGTTGGCCACGCTGCAATTTGACCTGCATCGGACAACAGATATTGAACGATAGTACCCCGCTTTGCAGCCTCTTCAATATCGAATAAGGTTTCACCGGAAACCCAACCGTGTTGGACTGCTTTGTCCCAGGTTTTTCCACCTTTGCGTTGTCCAACAATCACATTGAATCCGTTATCGCGCAAGTTCAATGCCTGCGCAGGACCCTGCACACCATAACCGATAATGGCGATGGTTTCGCTTTTTAAAACTTCCAAGGCTTTTTCCATTGGAAATTCCTCACGGGTTACTACTTCTTCAATTGTTCCTCCGAAATTAATCTTTGCCATTTTGTAATTCGTTAATAGTTAATTGTTAATAGTTAATTGTTATTCATTAAAAAGTTGGTTGTCATTACTTTTTTTGTAGCTATAATTATTCCCGTAGCCCAATTTTGTTTGGTTATCGTCAGGTCGGTTCTTTTTTCCAGAGCAGAAACAAGTTTTGAAACTTTATCGGCATGTCCTTCCGGCCAATTTGGTTGGGATAGCATGTCATCAATAATATAAAGACTACCACACTTTAGCAGGGCAAGCGTTTCATTCAAAAAAAAGTACTTTCCAGACCAGGTGTCAGCAAAGATATAATCAAATTTTAAGTGTGTATTTTCTTTGATCCAATCTCCGCCATCTTCGTTAACAAGACTTAACCTTTTGTCGTGGCCTAAATTACTAGCTGCAATAGCTAAGAGCTTTGAATCGTTGTCAACAGAAATAAATTTTGAATCTGAATCCATACCATCCAATATCCATGAGGTGGATAGGCCGGTACCTGTTCCAAGTTCAAGAAACCGGCCTGACGGTTTGGTGGAGGCGAGTGTTCGCAACAATGAACAAGTGAGTACGTCAGAAGCCATAGTAAATCCAGACTCGATTGTCGATTTAGCGATTTGCTCGTAAGCGGTTGGGTAGGGTTGGGCTATGGAAGTGGTCATCCTTTTTGCTTAATCAACGTCTACAATACGTTCGCTTATTTCGAGATAGCGGCTACTTCCTTCATGCACATTCACTTCATCTACTTCGATAAGTTTTTCAAGTTGAAGTTTGCATTTTTCTGTTAAATCAGCCGTTGTATGGACTAATAAAATAACCCCCCCCCGCCTAAAATCATTTTCGTCTTCAAAACCCATCAGCTTTCTGATCCTCACCCGCCTGCGGTTGAGGATATTAACAATACGATTAAGGACCGAAAAATTATTGTCGGCAAAGAGTTCGATGGTGTAATCTTGTTTCATGATTTGATTCAAAATTCAAGGTTTAAGATTCAGAATTTCAGTATCCGATGATATTATGAAGGCTCTAATCACATAGACACATAAGGGATATAGGAATACACACATAGCGATGAAAAAGAAATCAATGTGGACACTAAGTGATCTAAGTATTATGGGATTCATTTTGGAGTTTGTCAAATTTTGGGTTTTGAATTTTATAGTTTTGAATTCTATAATTTTGGTGCCTCCAGCAGAATTTCGCCAACTCCCGCACCGGCAGGAACCATGGGGAATACGTTATCTTCTTTGCCTACAACCACCTCAAGAAAGTAGGTGCCTTTCGCGTCCAGCATTTCTTTGATGGATTCAGCAAGGTGTTCCCGCTGCTCCACCTTTTTTGCAGTGATGCCATAGGCTTCTGCGATTTTTATAAAATTGGGGTTTTCCATTTCGGTAAACGAATAGCGCTTGCTATGAAACAGCTCCTGCCATTGCCTCACCATTCCCAGAAAATTATTATTTAACACCAGGATTTTAACCGGGATTTTATATTGCATGATCGTACCCAATTCCTGAATCGTCATTTGATAACCGCCATCGCCAATCACGGCAACGACTTGTTTAGTAGGAGCGCCATATTTTGCGCCAATTGAAGCCGGCAACGCAAAACCCATTGTGCCAGCGCCACCGGAAGTAATATTAGTGCGTGGATTTTTATATTGATAATACCGCGAGGTAGTCATTTGATGTTGCCCCACATCGGTCACAATTACGGCTTCTCCATTTGTAAATTCAGATAGAAGATGTACCACTTCGCCCATCACCAGAGAACCTCCCTTTGGATTAAATTCCTTTTGAATTATCTTCTCATTTTCAATGTCATTCAACCCGTGAAATTTCTGAATCCACCCTTCATGTTTGTTTGGATTACATTTTTCAAGAAGAGCCGTCAACGCTTCCTTGGCATCGGCATGAACCGACACATGCGACTGGATTATTTTGTTGATCTCAGCTTTGTCGATATCGATATGAATAATTTTCGCTTGCTTGGCATACTTGTTCACATTGCCCGTTACCCGGTCATCGAACCGCATCCCAATACCGATAAGCACATCACATTCATTGGTCAGCACATTAGGGCCGTAGTTTCCATGCATGCCCAAGTAGCCTACATAGTTGGGGTGGTCAGTGGGGAATCCACCTAACCCTAACAATGTACACGCGATCGGTATGCCGGCCTTTTCTGAAAATGCAATTAACTCTTTGGTAGCTCCCGAAAGCAAAATTCCTTGTCCGGCAAGAATATACGGTTTCTTCGCTTCATTAATCAATTGCGCTGCTGCTACTACTTCCGATTGCTGAAGAATGGGTTTAGGCTTGTAAGTGCGGATGCCTTCGCATTTCTTGTATTCCAAGAAGTCGATCATTTCATTCTGGGCATTTTTTGTGATGTCCACTAGTACCGGGCCAGGTCGGCCAGTACGTGCAATGTAAAATGCTTTGGCAATAGCAGGAGCAATATCTTTAGCTTCGGTCACTTGCACATTCCATTTCGTCAACGGAATGGTGGTGTTGATCACATCAATTTCCTGAAAGGCATCGGTGCCCAATAAATGCGCAAATACTTGACCTGTGATACAAACAATAGGAGTGGAGTCAATCAGTGCATCGGCTAAACCGGTTACCAGATTCGTTGCGCCAGGGCCAGAGGTGGCGAGGGCAACGCCCACTTTACCGCTGACACGGGCGAAACCTTGGGCTGCATGTACGGCACCTTGTTCATGGCGAACTAAAATATGTGTTAGTTTGTCCGCATAAGAATAAAGCGCATCGTAAACCGGCATGATCGCACCCCCAGGATAGCCAAAAATCGTTTCAACTTCTTCTGCAATCAAACAACGCAACAACGTTTCTGAGCCGGAGATTTTTTCTCCTGATTTTTTGTGAGCGACCGTTTTTTGTGGCGGCTCAATCTTCGTCTGTAACGCATCCATCGGCAGCAGTTTTTACTTGTTTCGCATACTTGTACAACACTCCGCTATTTACTTTCAATGGCATTGGCTTGTAATGTGATCTGCGGATCGCCAACGTTTTTTCTTCGACCAATAAATTCAATTGATGGTTTTTAATGTCGATTTCAATCCAGTCACCATCTTCCACCAAGGCAATCAATCCACCATCAAAAGCTTCGGGCGTAACGTGACCCACTACGAAACCATGTGTTCCTCCGGAGAAACGGCCATCGGTAATGAGCGCAACAGATTTTCCTAAGCCTGACCCCATGATTAAGGAAGTTGGCTTCAACATTTCAGGCATACCAGGAGCACCCCTTGGCCCAACATAGCGGATTACCACTACATCGCCTTCTTTGATTTTTTTTGATTGAATGCCTTCAAGCACTTCGACTTCACCATTGAATACCCTTGCAGTACCTTTGAAGCGATCTCCCTCTTTGCCTGAGATTTTTGCAACGGCTCCCTTTAGGGCAAGATTTCCATAGAGAATTTGAATATGCCCTGTTTTTTTGAGTGCTTTTTCAATAGGAAATATAATGTCTTGTTTTTCGAAATCTAAAGTTGGGATATTTTTTAAATTTTCTTCGATGGTCTTTCCGGTAACGGTAATACAATGACCATGGATAAAACCTTTCGCCAAAAGGTATTTCATCACGGCAGGAGTGCCGCCAATTTTGTGTAAATCCTCCATCAAATATTTTCCGCTGGGTTTCAGATCGGCCAAGACAGGAACTTTGTCAGAGATGCGCTGAAAATCCTCCTGAGTAATTTTCACCCCAACTGATTTTGCCATCGCAATCAAATGAATCACCGCATTGGTAGAGCCACCTAACGCCATGACAATGGTCAATGCATTTTCGAAAGCCTCAAAGGTCATGATATCACGAGGCTTCAAATCTTTTTCTAATAAAACACGAATCGCTTTTGCTGCCTCCGCACATTCGTTCGATTTCTCTTTGCTTAACGCTGGATTAGAAGATGTGAAAGGCAAAGCCATACCCAAGGCTTCAATAGCGGAGGCCATGGTGTTGGCCGTGTACATGCCACCGCAAGCTCCCGCTCCGGGGCAAGCATTTTGGATGATGCCTTTGTAGTCTTCGTCTGAAAGTTTGTCTGCCAGTTTTTCACCCAATGCTTCAAAGGCCGAAACGATATTCAAGGATTTACCTTTCCAGTGGCCGGCAGCGATGGTTCCACCATAAACCATGATCGCAGGTCGATTCAATCTGCCCATCGCCATAAGCGAGCCCGGCATATTTTTATCGCAACCCACTACGGCAATCAATCCATCATAGTACTGTGCACCACAAATTGTTTCGATTGAATCAGCGATCACTTCACGACTGACTAATGAATAGCGCATGCCCGGTGTGCCATTGCTCATCCCATCGCTCACCCCGATAGTATTAAAAACTAACCCAACCAATTCTTGACCCCAAACGGCTTGTTTGACTTCCGCTGCGAGGGCATTTAGGTGCATGTTGCAGGAGTTGCCATCGAAGCCTGTACTACCAATTCCTATTAGCGCCTTTTTTAGATCGTGCTCAGTTAAGCCAATGGCATAAAGCATGGCCTGTGAACCAGGCAAGGTCATATCTTGTGTTACGGTCTTACTATATTTATTCAATTCCATTTTTTATCCGCTTCCTCTAAATCTTCAATTTTGATTTTTGAATCTGATGATTACACAATCACGTAGGCATGGCTTTTTTCCATGACAATATTTTTATAAGCCTCTTGCACTATTAGACCCAGCGAAGCTTTCCATGGTTTGTTTAATTCCTGTCCTTCGATGGATGAAATAGCCGAAATTTCTGCTGCCGTACCGCAGAAGAATGCACTGTCTGCCTCGAATAATTCTTCGGGTCTGAAAAGTTTTTCTTTAACGGGCAAATCCAATTCGGCACAAATATCCAGAACGGTTTGTCTAGTAATGCCCATGAGGATATTGCCTGCGGGAGGAGTATAGAGCGCACCATCTTTTTCGTAAAAGAAATTTGAACCTGGCCCTTCTGCCACAAAGCCATTTCCATCCAACATGATCGCTCCGTCAAAGCCCCGCTGTTTAGCTTCCGAGAACGCAAGGATTGAATTCACGTAGTGACCGCATACTTTCGCCTCGATCTTGGTGCTTTTGGGGTTAGGGCGTTGATAAGAGGAAATGCATACGGTCACTTCGCGCGTGTCAAAATATTTATCCCACTCCCAGGCATAAATCATCAAAGAGGATTCTTGAGAGGCTGTGAGTGTCAAGTTTTCACCAGCAATAACCAATGGTTTGATATAGGCATGCGTGAGGCTGTTTTTTTCTAAAACCTGATAGCAGAGTTGGGTAAGTTCTTCAAGGCTATAGTCGAAGGGGATGTTCATCAGTTCACAGCTTTTCTTAAGCCGGGTGAAATGCTCATAAGGTTTAAAAATTTTTGTACCGTGTATCGTGGAATAAGAGCGCAACCCTTCAAATGCACCATACCCGTAATTTAGGGTTTGGCTGAATAAAGAGGCTGCTGCATCTTTAGCTTTTAAAAATTTCCCGTCCAGAAAAAGTATTGAGTCTTCGATGTAGTTTTCCATATAAATAGTTTGAACAATCGTTAGTTTGCGGTCATTGCTATAAAACAAAACCGTCCCACCAAAAGGGCGGGACGGTTGATTTTTTTTTCGATCAGAATCACCTCTTCTTTTTCTTCGACAATAAAATGCTGTTGACTCGGTCAAGAGAACAGTTAATACATGAAAAGGAATTTGCAATCGTGCGAGTCATCTGTTTAAAATCATTTTCTAAAAATGCTTTTACAACATTAGGAAAAAATTATGAGCATGAATGAAAAACACAAGAAAAAATATTGAATTGGAATACAAGTGTTAGGTAGTCGAAGATAAAAATTTTAATGATTTTCCTACCCATTGTCCAATTAATTATTCGATCTTCGCGCTTAAGAAATTTATGGAATCGCCCTGTAGAAACGTACCTGTTTCGACAGGGCGATTGTCATTTAAAACAGATCTCTACAAACTAACGATTGTTGTGAATCCAAGCCCTAAAACAATTTTTGAAAAAATCTGGGATGCGCATGTAGTGAAACGCGCAGATGGTTACCCTGATGCACTCTTTATCGACCGCCATTTTATTCATGAGGTAACGAGCCCTCAGGCTTTTGACGGATTGAAGAAGCGAGGCATTAAGGTATTTAACACTTCGCGTACAACGGCCACGGCCGACCATAACGTGCCTACCAAAGATCAGCACTTGCCAATTAAAGAGGCACTCTCCCGCCATCAAGTTGAAACCTTGCGAAAGAATTGCGCGGACTTTGGTGTTGATCTGTATGACTTAGGTCATCCCTATCAAGGTATTGTCCATATCATCGGGCCGGAACTTGGCTTGACGCTACCAGGCATGACCATTGTGTGTGGCGATAGTCATACCTCAACGCACGGTGCTTTTGGCAATATCGCTTTTGGTATTGGCACCAGTGAAGTAGAACAGGTATTGGCCACGCAATGTATTTTACAATACAAGCCCAAGACCATGAAGATTGAGATCAATGGTAAGGTGGGAAAAGGGGTGGTCAGTAAGGACATTATTTTGTATATCATTTCGAAGATATCAGCCAGTGGCGCCACTGGCTTTTTTGTTGAATATTCTGGAGACGCCATCCGCAATCTTTCCATGGAAGCGCGGATGACAATTTGCAACATGAGCATTGAGATGGGCGCTCGCGGTGGATTGATTGCGCCTGATGAAACAACATTCAATTATATAAAAGGAAGAAAGTTAGCTCCCCAAGGTGAGGCTTTCGATAAAGCGGTTGAGAATTGGAAAAAGTTAAAGACCGATGAAGGCGCGAAGTATGATTTGGAATTGACATACGATGCTGCCGATATCGCTCCCATGATTACCTATGGAACCAATCCGGGAATGGGGATGAAAGTGACCGACAGAATTCCAACTGCTGAAGAATTGAAGGATATCAATGAACAAACTTCCTTTAAAAAATCCCTTGAATACATGGGGCTTGAGCAGGGCACTGAATTACTAGGAAAAAAGGTAGACTATGTTTTTATCGGAAGTTGTACGAACGCCAGAATCGAAGACCTTCGATTAGTGGCCGGAATGGTGAAAGGAAAAACGAAGGCTAAAGGTGTAGAAGTTTGGGTGATCCCTGGATCGAAACAAGTAGAGGCACAAGCGAAAAGCGAAGGACTTGATAAAATATTTGAGGCCGCAGGTTTTGAGTTAAGAAGTCCAGGTTGCTCGGCATGTTTGGGTATGAACGAAGATAAAGTTCCTGCCGGAAAATATTGCATCAGCACCAGCAACCGAAATTTTGAAGGAAGACAAGGGCCAAAGTCGCGAACTTTTTTGGCAAGCCCGTTGAGTGCAGCAGCGGCAGCGATCACGGGCAAGGTGACGGATGTGAGAGAATTTGTATAATCGATTCTGGATTCTGGTAACTGGATTCTTGCCAGCAACCAGAAGCCAGAATCTAGGATCAATTTATAAAAATGAGTAAAGAAAAATTTATTACCTTAAAGTCAACGGTTGTTCCACTTCCTGGTGAAAACATCGATACCGACCAGATTATTCCTGCACGCTTTTTAAAAGCCACGACACGAGAAGGATTTGGTGATAACTTATTTTGCGATTGGCGGTATGACAACAATCGGCAACCCATCAAGGATTTTGTGCTTAACCAAAATGAATATTCCGGTAAGATTTTGGTGGCTGGTAAAAATTTTGGTTGTGGAAGCAGTCGCGAGCATGCGGCCTGGGCGATTTATGATTTCGGTTTTCGGGTGGTGGTCTCTAGTTTCTTTGCTGATATTTTTAAAAACAATGCATTGAACAATGGCCTATTGCCCGTAGTTGTGTCCGATGATTTTCTGAAGAAATTATTTCAGGCTGTTCAACAAAATCCAAAAACAGAAGTGACTGTTGATTTGGTCAACCAAACGATTGGGTTTGATCAAGTGAGGGAAGAATTTGAAATCAATGAATACAAAAAAACTTGCATGGCCAATGGGTATGATGATATTGATTATCTGCTCAGCTTGAATAAAGCGGTAAGAGAATTTGATTTAGCACATGCTGGATACTAGTTGCTGGATTCTGGTCACTGGATTCAGGAGTCCTTGCAAGTATCCAGCATCCAGTGTCCAGAATCCTTAAGGTAAAGAAATAGATTAGAACTTGAGTAAATAAAATGAGAAAGCGTATAGTAATCCTTCCTGGAGATGGTATCGGTAAAGAAGTAACAACCGAAGGGAAGAGGGTATTGGAAAAAATCGCAGAGATTTTTAGTCATCAGTTTGAATATGATTATGCAACGATTGGCCACGATGCCATTGAAGCAACCGGAAATTCATTGCCGGACGGAACTTTGACTAAACTGAAAAATTGTGATGCCATTTTGTTTGGCGCAGTGGGCCATCCAAAATACGATAATGACCCAACCCTAAAAGTAAGGCCGGAGCAAGGCTTGCTCAAAATGCGCAAGGAACTTGGACTTTATGCAAACCTGCGGCCTATAAAATTATTCGATGAATTGTTGAGCGCCTCAAGTATTAAACCTGAAATCTTAAAAGGCTCGGATATTCTTTTCTTTCGCGAATTAACAGGCGATGTTTATTTCGGTGAGAAAGGCAGGAAGGATGATGGCAAGACTGCTTTTGATCTGATGATTTATCATAAGTACGAAGTGGAGCGAATCGGCCATAAAGCATTTCAAGCCGCTCGTACACGAAAGAAAAAAGTAACCAGTGTCGATAAAGCCAATGTGCTGGAGAGTTCAAGACTGTGGAGGGAAACGATGCAAGAGGTTGGTAAACAATATCCTGACATTCAATTGGAACATCAATTTGTTGATTCTGCCGCGATGAAGCTTATCCAAAATCCTAGAAGTTTTGACGTGGTAGTGACGGGAAATTTATTTGGAGACATTCTCACGGACGAGGCTTCACAGATAGCAGGATCAATGGGCATGTTAGCATCCGCTTCAGTGGGTGATTCGGTTGGATTATATGAGCCGATTCACGGAAGTGCGCACGATATTACTGGAAAAGGAATTGCTAATCCGTTGGCTTCGATTTTGTCAGTGGCTTTATTGCTGGACATTTCATTTGGTATGAAAGAAGAAGCTGAAGCAGTAATTAAAGCGGTGGAACAAACATTAAAAAATGGCTATCGCACAGTTGATATTGCCGATAGTGCAATACCTAAAGATAAAATATTGAATACAAGTACGATGGGAAATCAAATCCTAAAGGAACTGTCAATGGTCAATGTGCCAATAAGTCAATCTTGAGTTTTAAATTTTTGAATTTTGAATTCTAAACTATGAGCAACAAAATACAAATTTTTGACACCACGCTTCGCGATGGCGAGCAAGTGCCAGGCTGCCAATTGAGAACTGAAGAAAAAATACTGGTGGCCAAAGAACTGGAAGCATTGGGTGTAGATGTAATCGAAGCGGGCTTCCCGATTTCAAGTCCTGGAGATTTTCTTTCGGTGGTGGAAATTTCCAAGGCCGTGACAGAGCCAGTAGTGTGTGGGCTCACCCGGTCAAGGAAGGAAGATATTGATGTAGCTGCTGAAGCGTTGCATCACGCTAAGCGAGGCCGCATCCATACTGGAATAGGGGCAAGCGATGTGCACATAAAACATAAATTTAAATCGGATCGGAATCAAGTGCTGGAGCAAGGGGTTTGGGCGGTGAAGTATGCCAAAAGCAAAGGCTTGGAAGTTGAGTTCTTTGCTGAAGATGCAGGCCGTGCTGATCTTGCCTTCCTCGCCCAAATGACGGAAGCTGTAATTGCAGCCGGTGCGGATGTAGTGAATATACCCGATACCACCGGGTATTGCCTTCCTCATCTCTATGGCAAGCGAATACAGTATTTATTTGAGCATGTCAAGAATATTAACAAGGCGGTTATCTCTGTCCATTGTCACAATGATTTGGGTTTGGCTACGGCTAATACGCTAAGTGGCGTAATCCATGGTGCTCGCCAGGTGGAAGTAACCATCAACGGTATCGGTGAGCGTGCAGGAAATACTTCACTCGAAGAGATTGCAATGATATTTCAGGTGCATAAAGATTTAGGTTTTGTGACCGGAATCAAATCAGAAAGAATTTATCCAACCAGTAAATTGGTATCAGGCCTCATGCGTATGCCTGTGCAAGCCAACAAGGCTATAGTAGGTGCCAATGCCTTTTCGCATTCATCAGGAATTCACCAAGATGGATTTTTGAAACATCCTGAAAATTATGAGATCATCAATCCGGCAGAAGTAGGTGTTCCCTCATCTTCTATTTTACTCACTGCCCGAAGCGGTCGTGCAGCGCTAAAGCATCGGATGGAATTGTTAGGCTACACCTATGAAGGAGAAGAACTCAACACCCTCTATGAAAATTTCCTGATCGTTGCCGATGAGAAAAAAGAAGTGAATGATGAAGATTTGATTGTGCTGGCTGTGAATCTGCCTGTACTCGATCGATAGACCTTTTTTTCGTTTTCCGTTAATCGTTTTCCGTTAATTGTTATTCTAAACGTTTCACTTTCTGGCAATTTCTTTCTCTTTCTGATGGCCACCAAATGAGTATCCTATTGAGATACTTAGATTTTCATTATAGATTTTTTGGCTTGGAAGAGCTGGACTGCTTGGATTAATAACTAAAGCAGAAGCATTTTCGAAAAGAGGCACAAATCCTTTGGTATAACGAACGCCAATACTGATTCCCCATTTGAATTCATACTCTGCCCCAACGACAATGCCGGCATCGATTTTTTGGCGGTAGACATTCAAGGATGAGTTCGAGCCGAAAATAGAAGAGTTGGTATAAAGTTTTCCTAAACTATCGTATTGATAGCTCGATTTTATCAACATGCCTACGTAAGGACCAGCCATCAACTGAAATCCCTTATAATGAAAGGTGGGGGAGATGGGATAAACATCTATGTACTGACTTTTGAAGTTGCTTTTGTAAGGCTTTCCCGAGTTATCATTGAATTGAAGTACACTTCCCTTTTGAATGGTGAGCACCTCAGATTTAATCCAGAAATATTTACTGATTTTAGAGTTAACAAAAATGCCGAAATGAAAACCACTTAGTGGGGATGTTGCTCCGCCAGTGGAAAGTTGGCTTAAATCGGAGCCATAAACATTGGCTGAAGTAAATCCGGCTTTGATGCCGAAGCGCGTTTCGCCCTGTGCTTGGCCTTTAATCCAGCAACTTGATAGTATCAGGATAAGAAAAAAAGTTTTTTTCATTTTAACTCAAAAATTAATATCCCAAATACCAACTGCCCGCTCCAACTCAACTAAAGCCGAAGCATAAGAAAACAAGGTGTTGAAATAATCTGCCTGAATCGTGTTATAGGTGCTTTGCGCATTCAACACATCTAGCAAAGAAGTTTTTCCTCGTTGATAAGCGTACACTTTTCCATCCAATACGCGCTTGGCTTCGCTCAATAAGCCGGATTGAAATTGCTGTACTTGTTTCCGTTTCGCTAAGTAGTTGAAATAGGATCGTGATACATCCGTCTCTACTTGAAGTTCAATCTGCTGGTATTGTAAGTCAGCCTGATCAATGTTGTATTGTGCTATTT
>DAHVFH010000092.1 GCA_027317105.1 Cytophagales bacterium | reverse complement strand
GTCAAGACCCCATTCATAATCGGATTGGACTTTTGTTTGGGTAATAATTTGTTTGGTGAGTTCGGCAAATTCGGGCGAACCTGGGGCGGGATATTGTTGGGCAAACAATTCTTTCGGAAAGCCGCCAAAGTCGTGGATAGTGCGCGGGCGCTCCATCGCAGTTACAAAAGTGCCCTCGGTAAGCCAGTGCGCAGAGATAGTGAGAATTGCTTTTGGTTTGGGAAGTTGCTTACCCATGGCAACCCACCGTTGCGTATATTCATTATGCTCGATTGCATTCATGGGACTGCCGTGGCCGATAAAGAGGGCTGGCATTTTTTCGCTTGACGAAACATTTCCAATCGTATTTCTTAATTTATTGATCGCTGACATAGTTTGGATTTGATCAGAAACTAAAGGCGGTAAATTAACTCTTCATTTTAATCAATGGTAAGAAGGGATTTATGATTCTAAGGTTTCCTCCAATGAGCTGACCATGCTGCATGACTTCACTGTAGAGTGTTCTGCTAAAGGAGAAGAAATAATAAGGCTGTCAAAAATAGTGTACCCGTATCGTTCAAGAATGTGAAGGGAATTACCTAAAGTTGAAGGTGTGATGCCTTGCATCTCACAGGATTCCATGAGGCTCTTGGCATACAACAAGGCTTGGGCTTTTGTAAGTTTAAATTCCTTCAAACAAACGTTAATATTTTCAGCTATAATTTGAGTATTGATCAGGGGCTTGCTTTGAAGAAGGGTTTTAGAGACCGAGAATTTTGGACTTACTTTTTCCAAGATGTAAAGACAAATGTTTGAATCGACAAAAAATTTATCGGGCATTGGCTTCCTCGCGGTCGAACTTAAAATTACTCATGTCCACTTGAATCGTTTTCAAGAAAGCCAAAGCTTTTTCAAAACCAATATTTTTTTTTGGGACTTTTTTTTCGAACTATTTTGGTGTAGCGTTTTTTGTTTATGATTCGGCCTTGTGCCAACAGGTTTTTTAGCTTTGGTATCCATACAAAATCAATTTCATTTAAAGATACTAAATTACAATTATTGATTGACCATCGCAAAAATGAAATTTCTTTTATAGAATTGAGGACAAATAAATGACACAGGATCTTTCCTTTCAATTTGACCCAAAAGAAACTCTATTCGGGGAGTTGGTTATTCCTGTGCCCATCGACAAGCTTTTTACCTACCGTGTTCCGGCTGCCTTGAATAGTCAGATTAAGGTAGGGCAGCGGGCAATCGTTCAATTTGGAGCGAAAAAAATACAGACAGGCATTATTGTTCATCTTCATAACCAACCACCGGTTGACTACGAGGCAAAATATATCTTGGAATTGCTGGACGAAATAGAAATTATCTATGACCAGCAATTCAAATTGTATGAATGGATGGCGAGTTATTATATGTGTACGCTAGGCGAAGTAATTAACGCAGCCTTGCCTTCTGGTCTTAAACTGTCAAGCGAATCGATGGTACAGCTCGACCCGCGCTTCGACCTGGAGACTTCGGCATTTGATTTTTCTGAAAAAGAAAGAATGGTGCTGCAGCGATTGAAACAAGAGTCACTTAATTATACCGCCATCGTTAATCTTACTGGGTCTAAGGCAATTTATCATTTGTTGAAGTCGTTAGCTTCAAAAGAAGCAATTATCATTTTTGAGCAAGTCAAGGAAAAATTTAGGCCCAAAACGGAAAAGCGGCTAAGGTTGACGAGTGAATTTTCATCAAAAAAAAAGATAGAAATTTTATTTGAAACAATCTCTAAAAAGCCAAAACAAGAGGCTGCGCTGTTAAAATACTTGCAAACTATTCCAGTATTCGCTGACCCTTCGTTGAACGAAAAAGGAATGCCGAAATCAAAATTGGTTGACGGGGATATTTCCGCAGGTGTGATCGGTACATTAGTAAAAAACAGGATTCTTGAGGAGTTTGAGGTCACTGTGCCACGGTTCGGATTTGAAGAACCCAAGCACGAACATTCCGTTTTGTTAAGCGAGATTCAGGAAGAAGTCCGCAATTCTATTCTAAAGATATTTGAAGAAAAAAATACAGCCTTGCTGCATGGTGTAACGGGCAGCGGAAAAACTGAAATTTACATCGACCTGATCAAGCGGGCACTTGAGGGCGGTAGCCAAGTGTTGTATTTGTTGCCTGAGATTGCGCTAACCACGCAAATTGTTTTGCGATTAAAAAAAATATTTGGCGGTGCTTTGGGCGTGTACCATTCCAAATTTTCGGATAATGAACGAGTGGAGGTTTGGAATGGTGTGCTCACAGGAAAATTCAAATTTGTGGTGGGCGTACGCTCTTCTGTTTTTTTGCCTTTCGATAATTTAGGACTGATCATCGTGGATGAGGAACATGACCCTTCGTATAAACAGCACGACCCAGCACCGCGCTATCATGCACGCGATGTAGCGCTTTTGATGGCGCAATCGCATAATGCGAAAGTGATTTTAGGAAGTGCTACGCCCTCAGTGGAATCCTATTATCAGGCCTTGAAGGATAAATTTGGTCTGGTTACATTAACCACTCGGTTTGGTGCCGCTACGCTCCCGGAAATTTCCTTTGCCGATATGGCACAGGAGAAGAAACGAATGACCAACAAGGGAGAGTTTTCTTTGTTGTTGTTAAATGAAATTAAAGAAACAACCACTAAGAAGGAACAAGTTATTTTGTTTCAAAACCGAAGAGGATATTCACCCATGGTGCAGTGCGAAGATTGTGGCTGGGTGCCCAAATGTATTAATTGCGCAGTGAGCCTTACCTATCATCAATTTCGCCATGCTTTGGTTTGCCATTATTGCGGCTATCGGGAGGAGTTGCCGCGTGAATGTCCGCAATGTTCTTCAAAGCGGATTCTTACTCTTGGCTATGGCACAGAAAAACTAGAAGAGGAATTAAAACTTCATTTCCCGGAAATCAAAACCCATCGGATGGACTTGGATACGACCCGAACCAAGTCAGGCTATGAAGATATCATTACAGGCTTTGAGAGCGGTGAGACCGATGTGTTGGTGGGAACACAAATGGTAACCAAAGGCCTTGATTTTGATAGGGTAAATTTGGTTGGCGTGTTTGATGCAGACCGACTCATGCACTTTCCCGATTTCCGTTCGTACGAACGTGCTTTTCAATTGATTACACAGGTCAGTGGCCGATCGGGTAGGAGAGAGAAGCGAGGCAAAGTGGTGATCCAGACCTCTAATCCAAAGCATAAACTTTTTTCTTATGTCGTTGAGAATAGAGGAACAGATTTTTTAAAAGATGAATTGGCCGATCGGCAACAACACGCGTATCCTCCTTTTTCCCGATTGATTGAAATTATATGCAAACATTCGAACAAAAAAATAGTTGCCGAGGCTTCAGAAAAATATACGGCAGTTATAAAATCAAAAATCAAATCAGTGAAGATACTCGGCCCTGGCGAACCAATGATTTCAAAAATTAGAAATGAGTTTTTGATGCATATACTTTTAAAAATCCCCCGACAACAAGGTGGCCTTTCTGAAATCAAGCAGATTCTTATCATGGAGGCCAACAAGTTGCATCAAGACAAAGTATATCGGAATGTAAAAATCGTTTTTGATGTAGATCCGGTTTAATTTAGTGGCATGAAAATTTTGTTAATAGAGGATGAGAAAGAACTAGCCGAAAGCATTGTACATTATTTGAATGGCTCTGATTATCGATGCGAAGTAGCTTTTGATTTTAATTCGGCTTCTGAAAAAATAGCACTTTATCAATACGATTGTGTGCTGCTGGATATTTCCCTACCTGGTGGAAATGGGCTTGCCCTTTTGCGTGAGCTCAAGGGGAAAAACAAAAAAGAAGGCGTGATTATTATCTCTGCCAAAAATTCGCTGGATGACAAAATTGAAGGATTGGAAATCGGTGCTGACGATTATTTACCGAAGCCGTTTCACCTGGCGGAATTGGGGGCGCGCATCAAGGCGTTGATTCGTAGAAATAATTTTGATGGATCAAACATCCTTCCTATAGGCGATCTTATTTTAGATATTGAAAATAAATCGGTGAAAGTTTTTGATCAAAAGGTAGAATTGACAAAGAGTGAATTTGAACTCTTAATGTTTTTGATCTCCAATAAGAACAAAGTTATTTCCAAAGACGCTATTGGGGAACACCTTTCTGGCGATGATGCCGATCGGTTCAGTGATTTTGACTTTATTTGCTCGCGCATCAAGAACCTGAAAAA
The DNA here is from genome assembly GCA_027317105.1 of Cytophagales bacterium. Taxonomy (GTDB): domain Bacteria; phylum Bacteroidota; class Bacteroidia; order Cytophagales; family Cyclobacteriaceae; genus ELB16-189. The sequence goes on along the minus strand of DAHVFH010000092.1, from coordinate 25,209 downwards.
AAAATTAGCAGAGTCGGGGAGTTCCGATTATATTAAGACGGTGTACGGCCTGGGTTATAAATTTGAAATTTAATGCGGTTGCTCAACCGAACCATATTAAGCTATCTCATCTACTCGGTGTTGGTGTTCCTCATCGTTACTCCGATTTTTTATTCCGTCATATCCCGGATTTTTATCAAAGAGGTGGACGAAACATTGCTGTTGAAAAAAAACGAAATTCAATTTCGGACTCAACGGATAAAATCAGAAGATGATTTGCGGGTTTGGGAAAACTTAGACGAAGATATTCGCATTGAACCACTGACGGGTGGTCTTATCTACGACAGTATCTATTACACTTCGCGTTACGACAGTCTTTCAAAAGAAATCGAGCCTTATCGAGTGCTTTCGACCGTTATTGAGATTGAAAACAAATCCTATCATTTAACGATTTTTATTTCCCTTCTCGAAAGCAAGGACCTCGTTAGGGTACTTTCAATCACTCAGGCCGTGGTGCTTTTTGTGTTGCTTGTAGGCTTGCTCTTCATCAATTGGAGATTATCCAAAACGATTTGGAAACCTTTCTATCATACACTTGATGAGTTAAAGAAATTTGATGTAGAAAAAACAGGACAGTTGAGGTTGGGGGAAGCCAAGGTAAGGGAGTTTAAGGATTTGAATGAGGCACTGAAATTGCTTTCTGAGCGAAGCTACAGAGCATTTATTAACCAAAAGGAATTTACCGAAAATGCCGCTCATGAAATGCAAACTCCGCTGGCCGTTTTTAAATCCAAACTGGAGTTGCTAATGCAAACCAATCCAACCGAAGAGCAAGCGAAATTAATGGAATCACTCAATGAGTCCACCTCCCGATTGGCACGACTCAATCGGGCTTTGCTTTTGCTTTCAAAAATTGACAATCGCCAATTTATTGAGGCCGAATCTGTGGATGTGACGAAGCTGACAGAAAAGATAGTAGACCAAAATCAACATGAGCTAGCTGCAAAAGGGTTGACCATCCAAGTCGATCGGAAAAGTGATTTGATTGTGAAATTCAATGCTACGCTTATTGAAGTGATGCTCTCCAATTTGATTTCTAATGCGCTGCGATACAGCACAGAAAAAGGTCTAGTCAAAATTGAAATTGCTGACTTACAGTGGGGGATTTCAAATCACGGAAGTCCACTCAGTTTTCCAAGCGAAAAAATTTTTGAACGATTTCAAAAAGGCAATACGCAGGTATCAAGCACTGGCTTGGGGCTGGCCATTGTAAAGAAGATTGTGGATACGAATGGGTCAACTATTCACTATCAATATAAAGAACAGCTTCATTCCTTCCATGTTCGTTTCTAAAAATCCCAATTCTCTCCAGAATCGCTGGTTTTATTTGAGCTATCACTGAAAATCTAATAAAATAGAAAAATGTGTTTGGCCATTTTTGTAATCGTTTGGTTCTAAGCTAAATCTGTATTGATTGATGCGAATGAAATCGTTAAGGGAGCAAAAACGGAATTGAATGAAGAAATTACCAGCCGCTATCCGCAAGAAATTGACTAATAGCTATGCTGAATACAAAGTAAAAGACGAAAATTGCAGCGGAAGGAGTCATTACCCCTGAAACCGAGGTGAGAAAAGATGGTAAATCCTTTAATTTTATTTTCGATAGTAATGGGAAACTATTAAAGAAAAAAAGAATTAAACCGCCAAGTCGGGAATGGAATTGCAACCTAAATTGTCAAAGAGAGTACAACCAAAAACAGCTTATATATGAAAAAAATCCATTATTTATTTTTTGTGCTGATTACAGCGCACGCAAGCTTTGCCCAATCGGGTTTTCATTTGATAAAAAAAACGGTGATTGGGGGTGAGGGAGGCTGGGATTACCTAAGCGCTGATGCTAAAAATCAACGACTTTATGTTTCACACGGTACTCAGGTGGAAGTGCTTAATTCAAAGACTCATGAGAAAGTGGGCACTATCACGGGGTTGAAGGGTGTCCATGGCGCGATTGCTGTGGCCGAAACCGGTAGAGGTGTTACGACCAATGGCAGAAGCAACTCAGTCACAATTTTTGATTTGAAAACGTTAAAGCCAATTGTTGAATTGCCGACTGGCAAAAACCCTGATGCACTGATCTACGATAGGTTCTCTAAGCGTGTCTTCGTGTTTAATCATAGTGATGTGACGGTAACCGCAATTGACTTGGCCGGTGGTAAAGTAGCGGGCACAGTAGATGTCGGAGGGACCGCTCTGGAGGCCGGAGCATCTGACGAGAATGGAACCATTTTTGTTAACCTGGAAGATGCCAGTGAGATTGTTGCCTTTGATGCCAAGACCTTGGCCATTAAAGATAAATGGAAAATTGCCCCAGGGGAAGAACCAACGGGTCTGGCCATTGATATCAAAAACCATCGGTTGTTTGCTTCATGCCACAATGAATTGATGATGGTGATTGATTCAAAGACAGGGAAAGTAGTTGCCCAAGTGCCTATTGGCAAACACGTGGATGGGGTGGTGTTTGATGATGAATTGAAAATGGCATTTAGTTCAAACGGTGAAGGATCGATCACGGTAGTGAAAGAGGTTTCTCCGAATGAATTTAAAGTAGTTGAAACCATAAAAACAGAACCTGGCGCAAGAACGATAGGGCTGGATTCAAAAATCCATCATGTATTTGTGTCTACCGCTCAGTATGGCGAAACTCCGGCTGCCACCACGGAGAACCCGCACCCACGCCCTAAAGTGGTGCCAGGTACTTTCATGGTGCTGGAGTACGGAATGAAATAAGCTGGGGTTAAAAATTTAGATCATCTAACTTGAATTTAAGTTCAATTTTTACAAAATTTTGACTTGAATTCAAGTCAATGAATATTGACCGCCTTTTTACGTTTCAAGCTTCCCTGCTCAAAACCGTGGATGACAGGTTTCCGATCCCTGTTAAGATCAACCCGATAGTGGAAGTCTGCACGAAACGTTTTTCTTGAATCAAGAGAGAAACGCTGGGCACAAAGTCTCCTTGCCGCCTTCAGGCGATTTTTTTGTAGATAAGAAATGGATATTTGAAATTGGCGGAAGTGCCAAGGGAGAAGCGCAGATCAAGTCTATTCGCAATAGCTACTTAGTGTTGGATGGGATTGAAACGGGCTACCAAAATAGAATACCCTTATGGATCTTTGGATTGAGAGGAAATAAAAAAGCCGGAGGTGACTCCGGCTTAATTCTAATGTGAATAAATTTTAGTTATGCGGCTTTCTTAATTCTCTCCAATTTAATTTCTTTCCTGCCTGCAATTTCGATAACGCCTATTTTATCCAGTAGCCGAATTACAATGTACGTGGGATCAATTTCATGCCAGCGGATTCCACCAAAGTTGGCGCGTGAGCCATATTTATGATGATTGTTGTGATAGCTTTCGCCCATCATCAGGAAATCCACCGGTAAAAAATTCTTTGAAGTGTCACCGACTTCAAAATTGCGGTAGCCATATACGTGGGCAAACCAATTGATGATGGCACCATGGATAGGGCTCATCAAAAAGTGGATTGGCAGCAACAGCCATAACCACCAGTACGTGGCAAACTGCCAGTAAAACGCAACATAAAGCGCACTCCAAAACAGGCGTGACGGCCATGAGCGAGCGAATTTGTCGAATGAGTCCCAGCGAGGTACACCTTCAGTGAACCGTTTTTCCACTTGAATTTTTTCATTCGAAATGCTGGAATAAATGGTCTTTGTTTTCCACATCATTTTCCAGATGCTTTCATCATATTTTGGCGAATGCGGATCATTTTCAGTATCGGCAAAGGCGTGGTGCATGCGGTGCATGGTGCCATAGCCAAAAGGGCTCAAATAGTTTGACCCTTGAAAAATCCAGGTAAGCACAAAAAACACTTTTTCGGTGAATTTATTCATCGTAAATGCCTTGTGGGCAGCGTAGCGGTGAAGGAAAAATGTCTGAAAAAACAGCGATAAGTACCAGTGCGCTACAAAAAAGATCAAAATACCTTTCATAAATAGATTTAATTCAAAATGGTTATAGAATACAAAACCCCACCTGAGGGTTCAATATAATTGTAAGACAATGATGGATTGATTTTGTGACATTTCTAAAGAAAATAGTTAGAAAAATAAAAAAAACGCCCTTTTTAGATAATTAGAAGGTAATTGAGCCGGAATTCCCCTACCGCACCTTCAGTTCTTCAAGTTTGTTTTTCTCAGTCTGGAGTTCCCGTGCCAGCTTGGTCTGCTTGTCAAGCGCCTTATGCTTGTAGTCTTCAAATTCCTTGGTGACAAGATCCGCAATGACAATTTTTTCATTAGTAGTAGTTTGGAGCAACTTCATCCGGGCAGCCATGGCACTGCCCGCCAACAGAAGACAGGCAAAGATGACAGTGACCAGAATAAGGAATACGTTCTTTTTGAACCCTATGCCGAGTACCGAAATGTGCGTGCTGTCATGTACCACCGTAGCGGCTGCCGCTCGCTCATTCGATAAAGTGAGTTGGTTGGCCTGGAGGTCAGCTTTCAACTGCGCGATGGTTTGCTGGTTTTGGGCAATCGCCAGTTTCTTTTCTTTCACCGAGTCCATGATGATTTTCCATGTGCCATCCAATACATATTCTTTGATCACTTTATAATCCTGATAGGTTTCGGCTTTCGCCTTCATAGACGTATAGCGTTCTTGCAGCGAAGCACTTTTATCATCTGCGGCAGCAGGCACGGATTGGGCAAAAGAAAATGTGGAGAGTAATAGACAAATTGGAAAAAGCAGTCGAACCATCGTTTTTTTTTACCACGAAGTTACTTCATCAGCAGGGTGAATCCAACCCGTTTAGTATAAGTGGCCATATAATCCGTTCAGCGAAAGGTGAAGCAGATAAATGGATGCATGGTAGTTGTAAGTGTATAGTAGGATAGACGATTATTTTTGTCGGTTTCTTTGAAATCGAACAATGCTTATATTGGATGGCAATATGACATATAGCTTATAGCCAACTATTAGCGGCAAGGCGGTTAGCCAACTGGACAGATGAAATCGAACCTGAACAAGACAGAATTTAAAAGAAGACTGACGGAACTGACTTCAATGGAAAAACCTTTTTATCTCCTGACACCTTTCAATTTTTCAGGGAAACCATTCAGCGGGATATTTGACGACTCTAAATTTGGTTTGACAAAAAATTCCTTTTGGACACATGTTAAGGCAATTGAAATCAAAGGGGAATATCGACAGTCTGATAACAATACAACCGAAGTTATTTACACCGTTGGAATCTCAAGGTTTTTTCGGATTTTCTCATTTATGTTTTTCGGATTAGCACTTATCGGATTTAACACAATTCTCTTTTTCAACTGGGACAAAGTTCCGATATCCGTGTTCATGACCGTTAACGGTTTCCTCATTTTTGCTTGTCTATGGGTTTTGCTTGTTAATTGGATAACCTCAAAAATTATGAATCAAAGATTTCAACAAGAGTTTGAAATAGGAATTGAAGACGAATGGGAAAAGCTAGCTGGCAGTAGCGTATAGAGATAGCGACTCATTTAAATATAACGGACTGAGGAAACTCAGCCCATAACAAAAGTATCCTACATGCTGGCGCTAGCAGTTGATGCATAGTTTAGTTTTTTTTAATTTCGTTTCTGCGCAGGGGACAAGATGAAGCTTTTGTGATTCCAGCACGCAATAAATACGGGTCGTTGGCCATTTGTTATGAAGAGTTATATTCTTATTTTCTTTCTCGGACTTACAGCAATTTCTCGTGGACAGTCGATCGTGAACATTCAAAAGAGATTGAGCCTTTTGAACAATGCTGAAAAAATAGAATATGACACGACTGGGTTTTCAGTACTTCCAAAGTTTAAGTTCTTCTGTACTTCTGATATGGTTATCATTGAAAAAGACTCAACAGAAAGGATTGTTCCCTCTGAGACTAAAGGCTCTTGGAAATATTATTCCGTCATAGATCTGAATAATGATGGACTGAATGATTTAATTTATTCTGGACCATGCAATCCATACGACCAGACAGGCATTTTCATCAACGATGGAAAAAAACTTCAATTTGTTTATGATTTTCCTGGAGCGATTATCTCAATTGATAAAAATGACTCGCGAACAATTATCAATAGCCTAAAAAAGGCTTGTTGCTGCGACTCAGATTACGACTTTACTGAAATTGTAATTAATAAAGGTTCGTCAAGCGCGACAACAAATCGAATTACGTATGCGGTGATACCCCCAACAAGTTTCAAGAATCTTGAACAAGTAAAAGTAAAAGGGATACTAAGACGAACTCCAAAACAAGATGACGCGAACAAAAAAGACCAATGTTCTAACAGGATATTTAAAGGGAATCATTGGTTGCTCGTTGACAAAGCGACAGACGCTATTAAACTTGATCAATCTGGAGAATGGAGTCTGGTTCTGTATAAAAGGAATAAGGACGAATCAATAATAGGCTGGATCAAGATTGAGTGAATAAACGGCCTACAACAATGCTTATGCCAGTTGCTGGTTGCTGGTGAAGTGTTTAATTGAAGTTTAGTTTTCTTAATTTCTTTTTCTGGGACAAAGACGCGCTTCGAAAACCCGCATCCGTAAGCGCGAGCCGGTTAAGCGCGCCTCCATGAGAGAAGCCAAAGAATTAAGGGAATGGCGTTGCTTTAGATTTTTTTCAAAGCAAGGGCAGCTAAAGTTTCACCAATCGCTAGCGATGAGGTGGCCGCTGGAGAAGGGGCATTGCACACGTTGATTACATTTTTGTTTTCCAGAATTAAAAAGTCGTCTACTAATCCGCCATCGCGGCTACACGCCTGAGCCCGTACACCCGCTCCACCTGTGGTTAGGTCGCTCTCCTGAATTTCAGGAATTAGCTTTTGCAGGGCTTTGGTGAATGCCGCCTTGGAGAAAGAACGGTACATTTCACCCAGGCCTGTGCGCCAATATTTTGCCGCTACTTTTTGGAAGCCTGGCCACGCGAGTGATTCCGCCAACTCTGAAAGATTGATGTCAGATTTTTTATACCCTTCGCGTTTAAAAGCGAGCACCGCATTGGGTCCGGCCTCCACACCGCCTTTGGCCATGCGTGTAAAGTGAACTCCAAGAAATGGGAAGTTAGGGTCGGGTACAGGATAGATTAAATTTTTTACCAGGTATTCTTTTTCTTTTTTGAGTTTGAAATATTCTCCCCGGAAGGGAATGATTTTCACATCGATTTGCGTAACGGTAAGCCTTGCTACTTTATCGGAGTATAATCCGGCACAATTGATGACGAGTTTTGTTTGATAATTGGATTTATCGGTAATGATTTCTAAATGATTGGTTTTGTTTTGAATAGAGGTGACGCGTTCACCTAAGTGGATAGTCGCCCCATGCTTTCGCAAAACCTCCCCATATTTCATTGAAACTTTGGTGTAATCCACAATGCCCGTTTGGGGAACAAATATTCCCTCAATGCCATTGACGTGTGGTTCATAATCTTTCAATTCTTCTTTTGAAAGTCTTTTTAGATTCTCCAAGCCATTTTGCTCCCCGCGAGAAAAGAGATTCTGTAGTAATTGCAATTCATTTTCTTCCGTAGCCACAACGATTTTTCCGCAAAGGTCAAAAGGGATTTCATGTTCCTTACAGAAATTGATCAGCAGATGATAACCCCGGATGCAGTTCAGGGCTTTTAAGCTCCCGGGTTTATAGTAAAGGCCGGAGTGGATTACGCCACTGTTATTGCCGGTTTGGTGTTTGGCTAATTCACTTTCTTTTTCAATCAATAAAATCCGTAAGGCGGAGTTGGCTTTTTGAATTTGCAAGGCTGTGGCTAAACCGACAATACCACCACCGATAATGATTACGTCATTCATAACAAATTGTTGGGTTTGATTTTTGGATTCTAGTTGTTGATGCCGGATTCTTGATTCTCGATGCTGAGTCCTTGTCCGTAACCAGAGTCAAGTAACTAAAAAAATCAATTAAGCTTTAATCTGGCGGATCCGCACGTTCAGGGTTTGCTCGACAATCACCAAGTGATTTGCCGGGATCATCGTCCAGTTGGGGTCGTCTGAAAGTTTTTCTGAAACAACCAGTACGGCATGGTCATCATCTTCAGCCGCTTCCATCCGGGTGATGCCATCTTCCACTACGTAACGGCTGCCTTCAGAGTGGTAAAGGGTCAGCGGTTCTTCCTTTGGATCAGTACAGTATCGCGTAGCCACTAAGAACAACCCATTAGTGATGACCATATTCAGGTAGGCTGGCTCTGTGATGCCGTGATCGGCCATCATTTTCTTTAACTCAGAAAAGGTGTGCTCAAAGGCATCAGCAATAGCTTCTGGGCTAAGGCTCTTATGTTCAGTAAAAAGTTTGTTAAGCAAAAAGGCGAAAATATGTTCGGAGTCTGTCTGGCCTTTAATCCAATTGTATAATTCATCGGAGAGCGGGTTTCGGATGTGGCGTTTGATTTTCCCGAAGTCCTCAACGCCACCGTTATGGGCCATCAGCAGGTTTTTATAATGAAAAGGGTGGCAGTTGCTTTCACTCACATCACCTACGCTTGCCGCTCGTACGTGGGCCACTAAGCAGTCGGTTTGGATTTTTGGAGCCAGGTTGCGCAAGTTTCGGTTATTCCAGGCTGGATTCACCGAAACATACGTGATGGGCTCATAGTTTAATTCCGGCACATACCACCCAATACCAAAGCCATCGCCATTTAGTGGTTCCTCAATCTCACGAGCATGAAAGCTTTGGTTTATCAATGAGTTTTTAGGCTGATAGAGTAATTTATCTATAATAATAGGAGTGCCCTTGTAGGCCATTAATCTGCACATAGGCTTATTTTTTGAAAATATACCAAAAAAGGTACTGGAATTTTATTGTTGATAAGATTTTCATTCAGGAAAACCAGTGTCTTTTGCTAATACATCGTTTTGGAGCAAAAGCTTGAAGGTTGATTACCTTCTGGAGCTTGCAAAAAGAGTGACATCTTTAGGTAAAACTATTTAATGTGGGAAAATGGTCGTTTTTTAATATTTTTGAAATTGTCTCTTTTATAACTTTGAAGCCTTTTCCATTAGCCCCGTGAAAAATAATTTCATAATAACTGCATTTGTCTTTCTTACTGGTGCATCTTTTGGCCAATCCCAAAATTACCAGACCTATACCTTGTTTATGTATAGTTTCACCAAGTTTGTTCAGTGGCCACCGGATGTAAGCAACGGGGATTTTGAAATTACAGTTTTAGGTGAGTCTCCCGTTTTTTCTGAATTGAAAACGATGGCCGAAAAGAAAAAAATTGGTAGCCGGCCCATTCACGTTACCAAGATCAATTCGCTTTCAGAATTTACGAAGAGCCACATCTTGTTTGTCTCCCCAGACTGGCAGGCCAAATATCCAGATGTTGTAGCGAAAGTAGGTGATGCGCCCGTGCTCTTAGTGACTGAGCTGGCACCTGCCAACAATAAAGGCAGCATTAATTTTGTGAATAATAAGGAAGGCAGATTGGCCTTTGAACTGAATACTGTAGATATGGCCAAGCACCATCTAAAAGCATCGGCTGAACTAACCCGATTGGCCATTTTAAATTGAATTAACTTTTATGGGAAAAAACAAACTATTGAATTTCAAGCTCAGATTGACCATTGGCAATAAAATTTTTGGAGGGTTCACGATCCTCATTGTTTTATTTGCTATCAATGCGACCATCATCTTTCTTACCGTCAACACCATTGACAATAAGGTGGCTCTTTCTTCGCAAGTGGTTACCCCATCGAAAGATGCAATTAATGAATTAGTGACCCTTGTCCATCGGTCGCGGATGCTCATTACGAACTGGGTTTTTTTGCAAACCAACGATGAAGATAAAAAAGCCCTTAAGTTTATTATCTCTCATGAATATCCGGTTTTAAAGGAGCGAATTCAAAAATTGATGAAAAATTGGGATGCAGATAGTACTTCCTCAACCTTTAAGAAAGATAGCTCTCAGCGCGTGATGATGAACAAGGCTTTTGGCAAATATGATTCTTTGCTGAAAGGTGCCACCGATAATATTATTAATACGTTGCGAACCTTTGATGATTATGAAGATCCAACCACGAAATTATTATCTGGTGATTACATCGATCAAGTGGTCATTCCTGAATCCAACAAAATTATTACAGGCCTTTCAGCCATAAAAAAGAGACAAGAAGACCTTGCAGAAAAGACTTCCACGGCACTCGTGGTATCTACCGGAAACCTTAGGACCATTACAATTGTATTAGGCCTTGCTATTATCGTTATTGGATTTTTGAGTGCTTCCTTATTGGTGAGAACCATCACCCGTCCAATTAATTATATTAAAGATGTAGTGGTAAAATTAGGCCGTGGCGAATTGGTGGACGACAAACAAACGAAATTTAGTAATGATGAAATTGGTGAGATGGCGGCTGCCACGGATAGCTTAGTTGCGGGCCTTAAGGCGACCACCAGTTTTGCGGAAAATATAGGAAACGGGAAATACGATTCTGAATTTAGCCCGTTGAGCAATCATGATGTACTGGGTAATGCGCTGTTGAACATGCGAAGCAATTTGGCACGCGTAGCTGAGGATGATAAAAAAAGGAATTGGACGACTGAAGGATTGGCAAAATTTGGTGAGCTACTTCGTGCCAATAACAATGATCTGCAAAAATTAACTGATGAGATCGTAGGCAGTCTGGTAAGGTATTTAAAGGCCAACCAAGGTGCTTTGTACATTATTGACGATACTTCAGAGGAGGAAGAACAAACCATGTCCATGGCTTCGTGTTATGCGTGGAACAAAAAGAAATTTATTAACCAAAAAGTTCATTTGGGGGAAGGCCTTTCCGGACAAGCCTGGCAGGAAGGCGATATCATTTACATTACGGACGTCCCTCAAAACTATATCCGCATTACTTCTGGCTTAGGAGATGCTAATCCCAATGCCGTTTTGATTGTGCCCTTAAAAGTAAATGACCAAATCTTTGGGGTGGTTGAGATTGCATCTTTTGGCGTATTTAAAGATTATGAAATTGAATTTGTAAAACGAATCGCTGAAAGCATTGCTTCTACAATTTCTTCTGTTAAAGTGAATGCGAGAACACAACGGCTTTTAGGGGAATCACAGCAAATGACGGAAGAAATGCGAGCCCAAGAAGAGGAAATGCGCCAGAATATGGAAGAACTTCAAGCTACGCAGGAGGAGATGCAGCGCAGTCAACTTGAATCCAGTGCGGCTATGGAGGTAATGAATAACACTGCCGCTATGGCCGATTTTGATGCGGAAGGAAATATCCTTAGTGCTAACCCTAATTATCTGAAGCTTTTTGGCTATGCGATGGATGAAATCAAAGGTGAGCAACATAAAATTTTTGCGCTTCGCGATGACCGCAATAGTGAAACGTATAGGAAGTTTTGGAAGGATATTGCCTCGGGCACAGCCCAGCGTGGGGAATTTAGACGCCTGACTAAATTTGGAAAGGAGTTGTGGGTGTATGGACAATACAACCCAATTTTAAACAAAGATGGACAAGTAACGAAAGTCACCGAAATCATCCTTGATATTAGCCACTTAAAAGGTTAGTTTGTACTCAACAGGCTATAAACGCAAAAAGACCCATCCGCCTGAGGGGTCTTTTTGTTACCTAAACTATGAGAGAATTTACTCTACTTAAGGTTACGATCATTTCGTACATATTGTGGGTTAATGTCAGTATCTGGGGGAAAATCCATCGCCTTTAGGCGAAGACTTTAGTTTGATATTTTTGTGCATGCAGAATTATCGAAAAAGCTCCCACACTACCTATGATTGTAAGTACCATATTGTTTGGATAACGAAATATCCATATCGATAACAAAAATTTGTTTGATCAAGCGAACTATACAACTTTCCCGCATCATAATACTTTAGCCAAGAAGTTAGCAATCCTGCTTCTGCAGAAATATAAAAACCCTTGGGTTCGGACTTTTTCCATGGGTAATATTTACAACCCAACTGCTCTGAAAGTGTCATTAATTTTGAACTTGGGTCTACAACCTTGCCGCCCGGGTTCACATTACCACTTACCCTTGTGAAATTGATGAAATCTAAAGCGAATGTAAACGCAAAATGAGATGAAACAAACCGATCATATTTCATTGAAACCCCTGGCCCAGATGATGCAACAGAATTCAACGAATTATAAGCTATACCTAGTTGTGGGCCAAATATTATCCTTCTTTGCGCTTGTGCCCATGACGATAAGAATATCATGAAAGTAATAACCCATCCAGCCGCTAACTTAGCTTTCACCAAACTCATTCTGCTATGGCCTAATGTTAGAATGCATTGATACAAAATAGTTCCAGTTTTTGTTTCAGCGATTGCGTTAAAACTTCACAATGCGGGCAAGATCCCAACCGCCCATCGTCTCAACAAAGTAGGGGCAGTAATGGTTGTCATTGGCTATTTTATTGCGAACGTTTACTATGTTATTGATGCTTAACGAATACTACCAAGGAATAACTTTATTGTCTCTAAAAAATTTTCCTGTCGGAATCGCACGTTCCGAGGCCAACCAAACGGCGGTATTTGTTCCTTGCGATACGGTTCTTGGTGCCGACCTTCCGCCCATGTCGGTTTTTACCCAACCCGGGTCGAATGCATTCACGGAAATGCTTCGATTGCTAAGCTCATGAGCAAGATGCCTTGTGATAGCACCGAGTAGTGACTTGGATACACAATAAGCGGGTGACCATCCGCCAACTGGGTCGCTCATGCTTCCGCCCTGACTTGAGGTCATAATGATCCGGCCTCCGTTAGACATGATCGATTGAAATTGTTTAGTCACCGCGAGTTGTGCGAACGCATTGGACTGTAATGTTTTTTCAAAAACCGTTGAATCATTTCTCAGTAATGAATGATCTTCTTTCAATAGAATCGCTGCGTTGTTAATGAGCACATCTACTTTACTAAAATCGGTTTTCACTTTTCCAAAAGCCTGTAAAATGCTTTCTTCATTCATGATATCGAGCATCAAAAAATGAACCGTCAGATTTTCTGCCTTTAGTTTACTTTGAGCCTCGCGCCCTTTTTCTTGATCGCGCGCGGTAAGTATAACCTGATGACCAAGCTTGGCCAACTGTCGCACAATCTCAAACCCAATTCCTTTATTGGCTCCGGTGACTAACATTACTTTACTTTCCATACTTTTTTAAAAATCAAGTTGCTTATCAGGTTTTAAATCCTCGTTGTCTCATGGCCTCAAAGACAACAACAGCTGTGGCGTTGGAAACATTCATACTGTCAATCTTCCCTTGCATCGGAATGATGATGTTGGCATCCGAATTTTTAGTCCAAATTTCTGAAAGACCAGTGGCTTCTGTCCCCATCACGATAGCGCACGGTTGAGTGAAATCGGTTTGGTGATAGGGCTTGGCGGCTTGTAGCGAAGTACAAAATATTTTTATATCATTTTTCTTTAACCATTCAATGGTCGCTTCGGAGGTAGCGGCCGCGAGTTGGTTGGTGAACACGCAACCCACACTTGAGCGAATTACATTCGGATTATAAAAATCAGTTTGTGGGTCACAAATGATCACCGCATCGGCAGCAGCAGCATCGGCTGTACGTAAGATGGCGCCTAAGTTTCCAGGCTTTTCCACGCCTTCAAGCACGAGTATCAACGGGTTTTTCCGCAGTTTAATTTGGGAAAGGAGATGTGGTTTTTGTTCGGCTACGGCAATTACCCCTCCGGTGCTTTCCCGTACCGCTATTTTGTCAAATACTTCTTTCGACACAGGAACAATTAATTTTTCCTCCTTAAGAATAGTTGGGATTTCATCCAGGTTGGTGATTTCATCGCAAAAGAAAATGTTCCCGATTTTGTATCCTGCTTCCACGGCCAAACCAATTTCCTTTTTACCCTCGATGATGAAAAGTTGTTGCTTCCTCCGTTCACGCGGCTTTTCCAGGGCCATCAGGCTTTTTACTTTAGGATTTTGGGTGCTGGTGATTCTGAAGTGCATGGGGCTAAGGTAACAGTTATCCGTTAATCGTTAGTACTATTTGATTTTGATCAATTTCCGTACGCATTCGGGTGCATTTCAATTTGACGCTTAACGGTCTAATCCCCCACCCAATTTCTCAATTCGATCACACCACTCGTCTGCAACACTCTCCCCAGGGAGAGTGTTGAACAGCCTTACGTTAACGCAGAAACTCTTTGGGTGGGGGAGTGCGTATTTTTGAAATAGACCCTACGCATTCCCCTTACTACTTAACTACATATCGAGTAACTTTTTTCTTATCTTTATTCTTACAAACAACCAAAATCAAAACTATGAAGAAGTTATTATTTGTGATATCGGCCTTGGTTACAATCCAAGCTAGGTCCCAGGGATTTGAAGGTACGATTAAGTGGTCTATGAAAATGGAGGTTACCGATCCCAAACTGAAAGCCCAAATGGCGGAAAGCCAGCAAAAAATGAATGATCCCGCTGCCCAGGCTAAGATGAAGGAAATGCAAGATAGGATGAATGACCCCCAAATGAAGGCCATGATGGAGGCGAACCCTGCCATGAAGGCTCAAATGGAAAAGGTGATGAAGATGCAACAGGGCGGGGGTGGAGACATGAGCAGTGTGATGCCTAAAGGAATGATGATTAAAATCAAAGGCAGTAATACCCTAACCACGATGGATGGAGGAATGATGACTGGTGATATTTTGCACACCCAAGATAAAAATGTGCGGCTTAATAGGGAAAACAAAACGTATTCAGTCATGCCCGAAGGTAAAAGGTCTGGCCAAGCCAACGCAAGCGAACCAACGGTCACCAAGACTTCCGAAACCATGAAAATAGTGGGCTATAATTGCACAAAATACATTGTGACGATGAATGAACACGGACAAACGATTACCTCTAATTTATGGGCGACTACTGACATCAAAGACATCGATCTAAAAGCAATAGCAAAACAACAGATGGAGCGTGGTCAGTCGATGTCTTTCGAAGGGGTTGATGGAATTCCATTGCGAATTGAGACAATGACACCCCAAGGGCAAATGACGATGGAAGTAACTGAAATCAAGCGCGAGGCGTTGGATGCTTCAACTTTTGTTATTCCAGCCGACTACAAAGAAACGCAAGGAATGTTTGGCGGCCCTCGGTAAGTTAGAGCACTAAATTATTTATGAGCCGATACAACTTGAAGGTTTATCGGCTCTTCTTTTTCAGTTTCTTTATAGCCCAGTATTTTCATCATACTTTCGCTGGTTTGCTCATCGGCAAAAAGTTCGGTAGAAATTTCGCCATCTTCATTCCGGTAAATAAGCACATGCTTAGGTGCAGGGATCAGGCAATGCTGAATACCACCATTGCCACCCAGCGATTCTTGATAGGCACCTGTATGAAAGAAACCGATGAACAGTTTCTCTTCATCGTTGATCATGGGTAAAAAAACTTCCCCCGTGTGGGCTTCGCTATTGTAGTAATCTTGACTGTCGCAGGTCAAGCCGCCAATGTTTACTTTGTGATATGGGTCATCCCATTTATTGACGGAAAGCAAAATGTATTTCTGGTTCAAACCCCAAACATCGGGCAAATGGGTGATGAAGGAACCATCAATCATGTACCAAAGCTCTTTATCGTTTTGTAATTTTTGATCCACCACCGAATACAAAATCGCTCCACTTTCTGCCACGGTGAAACTTCCAAACTCCGTAAATATATTAGGTACGGGTACGTTATTCTTTTCACAAATCCATTTTACATTCTCCACAATCTGCTCGATCATGTACTTATAATCGTAATGGAAAGTCAGCGACTGTTTCACAGGGAAGCCCCCACCGATATCAATGGAGTCTAGTGAATCGCAAATTTTCTTCATCTCACAGTACTTGAAAATAAAGCGGCTCAGTTCACTCCAGTAATAGGCGGTGTCCTTGATACCTGTGTTGATGAAAAAATGCAACATCTTCAACGAAGCTTTGCTGCTCGTCTGTATTTTTTCTTTGTATAACGTGTTAATATCGCCATAGCGGATGCCCAAGCGCGAAGTATAGAATTCAAATTTGGGCTCTTCGTCAGCCGCCACCCGGATACCCACTTGATAGGGTTTGCTTACATTTTTTTCATAATGATCAATCTCACTTAGGTTATCAAGAATGGGGATGCAGTTGAAACTTTCGTTGAGCAAGTCGGTGATGTACTCCTTGTATTTGGGCATCTTAAACCCGTTGCATAAAACGAAGGTGTCTTTCGAAATTTTCCCGCGCTCATAAAGTGTCCGCACAATGGGGATGTCAAAAGCAGAGGAGGTTTCAATGTGAATGTCATTGTTCAACGCTTCTTCCAGCACAAAATCATAATGCGAAGACTTGGTGCAATAGCAATAGGTGTATTTGCCATTGTATTTGAAACGCTCCATGGCATTGGTAAAAGCCGACTGGGCGAAACGGATGTTCTCGCTTATCCGCGGCAAATAGGTGAGGCGTAACGGTGTTCCGTACTGGTTTATAATGTCCATCAGGGGCACATCGTTGAATAAAAGCTCGTGCTCACGCACTTTAAATTCCCGTTGGGGAAATTCAAAGGTTTGTTCAATCAACTCACGGTAACTCTTCATTCTTTATCGTTAATAGTTAATGGTTATCCGTTGTTTGTAAGGCCGATTAACCCCAATTAACAATTAAGAATAAACCAAGCCGCAATATTCTAATAATTTTGCCATCTTTGCAAAAGAAAACTTGCAATGCCCAGTCGCTTTTTCTTTATAATTTTTGCTGCCGCCCACGCGCTCCCCGACTTCTAAGTTTCGGGCGGGTTTCTGTCAACTTTTCTTGTATTCATCATTGTTTAATTTGTTTTAATTCCTGTTTTGTGAAAGAGATAAAAATCATCGAAGTAAAATCCGAAATCGGAGCCGGAACCCGCGGTGCAAGCCTTGGTGTCGAGGCAATTAAGATTGCTAGCCTGGATCTAAAGTCCGATCTGTTTAAAAAGCACCATTCCGTTGAAGTGGAAAATGTAAACGAAATGCTTTATGACGGCACGGAGCAAACCTTCGCCAAATTTATTGATGGAGTGTTGATGATGGAAGAACGCGTTTGCCTGGAAGTGTATGAGCAACTGTATGACGACTTCTTTCCCCTTATTGTGGCGGGCGATCACTCTACGGCCTACGGTACAATTGCCGGGATAAAAAAAGCCTATCCCAAAAAGCGCCTTGGCGTGATCTGGATTGATGCCCACGCTGATTTGGATACCCCGTTTACTACGGCTTCTGGCGATATGAATGGAATGCCGCTTGCCATGGCGTTTGATATTGATAATTTGGAGAATAAAGTAAACGACCCCCGTGGCGAAACCGTTGATTATTGGGAACAAATCAAAAATGTGGGTATTCCTGGTGCCAAAATAAATCCAGAAGACCTGGTGTGCGTAGCGGTGCGTGACATGGAAAAGGCAGAGAATTATTTCATCAATAAATTCAATATCAACTTCATTGAAGTGGAAGATATTAGAAAGAAGGGTGCGGCAGCGATGGCTAGCCACGCGTTGGGAATGCTGGATCATTGCGACCTAATTTATGTTTCCTTTGATGTGGATAGTATCGACAGCCGTTTTTCTACTGGCACGGGAACCCCTGTGTCCAATGGACTTACTGTAGAAGAAGCAAAGACGCTTTGTGCTGAGCTTTGCAAAGACCCCAAAGTATGTGCCTTTGAAATTGCAGAAGTGAACCCTACCCTAGATACCGAAAACCGGATGGCCGAAGGGGCGTTTGAAATTTTGGATGCTTCCGCAAAATCATTAGCTACGCGACCTGTGTTGGTGGTGTGAAATAGAAATATTTATCAAGAAAAGTGAAAAATAGAATGCCATATATGATTCGTTTGCCGAAAGGGTGGCTTCCTGTTTTGTTAAGCTTCTTTATTTTCTTTGCGATTGCGCCACCTACGTCAGGCCAGCAAAGAATGCCGACAATAACGGAACAACGGGATGTATGCAGACCCGCCAGGCTTCCATTATTTTCTTATGCCAGAATCAGCACGGCTGGTCTAAGTTATTGTCATCCTTTTTCCAACAAATTTTTCTCCGCTAACAAATCGTACTCGACCTTAATCCGTATTCGATTAGAAAGATTGGATGAACAGCTACTAAAACGCAACCCCGCTGTCTTTTACTTGGAGTCCGTTAGCCGTCCTCGCTCAGACGAGGACTTGCTTCTATCTTATCTGGGATAATCCTTGTCCCAAGCCAGTACCTGGCTTTTTATTTCACAATTTTTTACCAGATGTCTCCTTTGCTTGGACGACCTGTTTCTTATTAGAATAAACATGAAAACTTTCAAAAAAGCATTACGGATTGTGATGTTATCCTTTATCATTATTTTAGCCGCAGCGGGCGCGGCATGATAGGCGCATTTTTACCCAATTTCCGTACTCAGTATATGGACAAAGAAATTAGAATTGAGCAAGTAGATAAGAAAAGTGAAGAAAGTAAGGATGATCAGGAAGAGAAAAATGAATAGCGAAGGCGTTTTTAATTTCCTTAATTTCATAAAAATCAAATACCTTTAGCGCACAGGAATGATCCATCGAACATTGTTACTATGCAATCAATTAATTTTTAAAACCATTTTTAAATCGCCTATGAAAACTATTTTCTTATTGCTCTTAACATCTTCTGCAGTATTTGCTCAAGTCCGGATCAATCCGGTTATAAAAAATTATGGTGGAATTTTCGATATCCCTTATGCGGAAGAAAAGCCAGACCCCACGCTTGACTATAAAATAATTATCGAAGTGGAGCGCCTCATTGAATATCCGGATTCCGTGAATTGGGCGCTCAACAATGTGGCGCGATTGCTCAACCTCCATGTGATGGCAGGGGTGAAACCGGAAAAATTACATGTTGTGCTGGTGATCCACGCAGGTGCAGCATTCATCGTTATGAACAATGAAGCGTACAAAGCGAGATACAAAGTAAATAATCCGAACCTGATCTTGTTTGATGAATTGGAAAAGGCAGGCGTGAAGATGGTGGTGTGTGGACAATCGTTAATTGCCCGGAAAATCGATCGGATGAAATTGGTACCTCAGGTTAAAATAGCTTCATCGATGCTGACTACCTTAACCTCATACCAGTTGAAAGGCTATGCGGTGTTGAAGTTTTGAATTAGCGCTCGAAAATCACAAGATATTTTACCCTTTAGTCCTGATGTTATTTTACTCATTAAATTCTTTTGGGTATTCCACAGTTCCACTCACCCCTAGAAGCCCATGTTCGATCAGTTCTATGGCCATGCAGTTTTCTTTAGGAACATCAAAAGGTAAATCAATTCCGAAGGTGTCGGCACGTAAATAGCCAAACTTTGGATAGTAGTTTTCGTGGCCTAACAAAATAATTGACTTGTACCCCAGTTCCTTAGCTTTTTCATGGGCTTCTTCGATTAACTTTTTCCCAATTCCCATCTCTTGAAATTCTGGCATGACAGACACGGGAGCGAGCGCCAACGATTCAAATTCAGTTTGGTTATTTTTTACTTTAATCCTGGTCAACAAGATATGGCCTATGATTTTGCCATCCGATAGCGCCACCATTGAGAGCTCGGGAATAAAGGAAGTCGATTTTCGCAATCGATCCACCAGGAAGTGTTCTTTGTGATCACTGAGTTTTTCTTTTTGGAATGCGCTTTCAATTAATTCAGAAACTACTTTGTAGTCGAGCGGTTTTTCTTGCCGTACTTCAATTTTCATCTATATATTTTTTTGCTCCCGCTTGAGGAAATATGGCATAGGACTTTCTCCTATGCCAAAATGTATGGCAAGTTAAATAATCTAATCTTTATACACTCCCATATGGAACTACTGATGCCCACTTTAAATTACTAATTAATGAATACCCTTGTGATTATTGGCAGGTGTTTTATGATTTTCTTCATCCTACTTGCAATTTTATTTTTTGACATTATTTCCGCTTTAGGTTCAGGAATTTATAGGATAATAAATTGGCCTTTTCGAAATCTTTTCTTGTCTGAAGGTATTACAATCGTTGGCCGCAAGAAGTTTTAATCTATTTGGGATTGATTTTTCCTCTTGCCCATCGTTAAATTATCCATCATCTTTATGCTTTCGCAAAAATGAAAGCATTCCTTCAAGAATTGGCTGAAGAGATTTTTAACAGTCATGCTGATCTTTCTAAAGTCACGGTGGTGTTTCCTAACCGAAGGGCAGCGCTATACTTTCGCAAATATTTGGGCGAGCTGATCACCAAACCTGTTTTCTCTCCCAAACTCTTGACCTTCGAGGATTTTGTTTCCGGCTTATCTTCTTTGCAGGTGCCGGATAAGCTGGAATTGGTGTATCGGTTGCATCAATCCTATAAAAAGACGATGGGTGCGGAAGCCGAGCCTTTCGACCAATTTTTTATGTGGGGCGAAATGCTGCTTCGCGATTTTGATGAGGCAGACCGGTATTTGATCGATGCCAAAATGCTGTTTGCCGACCTCAGTAATTTAAAAGCCCTTGATGCCGGTCTCGATTATCTTTCCGAAGAGCAACTGACTTTTCTTAAGAACTTCTGGCAAGGTTTTGATGCCGACTTGTCGGTGAACAAGAAAAAGTTTTTGGATGTATGGAAAAAGCTTTTTCCGCTTTATCGGGATTTTAATGAAAAGCTTACTCATGAAGGGCTCGCCTACGAAGGGCGATTGCACCGAAGGGTGGCAGAAGAATTGCTTTCGGGTAATGTTAAACTTCCTTATGAAGCGAAGGAGTACCCGCTATTGTGGTTTGCCGGTTTTAATGCTCTTACTACTGCCGAAGAAAGGATTATTTCTTTTGCTGTAAATCAAGGCGTGGCCACCGTGCGTTGGGATACCGATCAATATTATCTTAACGATCAAAGACAAGAGGCGGGGGTTTTCTTTCGCATGCTTCGTCAACATTTGATATTAGGAAAAACCTTTTCTGCAGATTCCCCAGGCAACTTCCGGCAACCGAAAGCGATTCATTTGTTGAGCGCAGCCCAACCGATGGGTCAGGTGAAGGCACTAGCCGAGCTGCTTTCCAATGAAATAGCAAAAGGTTTGGTGCCCGAAGAAACGGTGATCGTGCTTCCCGATGAGAAACTGCTCACGCCCGTGTTGTATGCCATTGCACCGATCGTTAAAAAATTCAATGTAACAATGGGCTTTCCGTTTGTCAGCACACCTGTTTATAACCTGATTGAATTGCTGATTGAATTACAGATTGCTGCGCGAAAGGATTATTTTAATTTTCATCAGGTACAATCTGTTTTGTCTCATCCGTATGTGGTGGCAGCTAGCCCTGCCGCGGTACTAGCAAAGCAGAAAGAAATCACAAAACACAATTGGGTGTCAGTACCAAAAGACTTTTTGGCCTCAGAAGTGAAATTGCATTCCTTGCTATTTAATACCACCGAAATAATCACAAATTATTTGCTTGAAGTATTAGATGAGGTAATCGCATTTCCCTCCTTAAATGATGTGGACAAGGAATATATTTTGCGGGGCATCCGGCTGCTTAACCGCCTTCATGCAGTTTGGGATCATACGCCAGAAGAAGTGCCCAACAATTCAAGAACTTCCAATAAACTGAAATCATTCTTGCGCTTATTTCGACAGTATGCACGAGGAGAAAAAATTCCATTTGCCGGAGAGCCTTTGAAAGGACTTCAGGTGATGGGCGTTTTGGAAAGTCGCAACCTTGATTTTAAGAATGTTTTCATTTTGTCGTTGAACGAAGGGGTATACCCTTCTGCTGCCAGTCAGAGTTCGTATGTTCCGTACAGTATCCGTAAAACGTATGGATTGCCTACGCCCGAACATCAGGGCGCTATCTATGCCTATCTTTTTTATCGGGTCATACAGCGGTCGCAAAATGTCTTTCTTCTTTATAATTCCGAGCCGGATGTGCTGGGGCAAGGCGAGATGAGCCGCTACTTGCAACAGCTTGTCTATGAGAGCGGCTTGACGATAAAGCAACAGGTTCTCCATAACCCGGTTCAGCCGCGGCAAGTAGAACCTATTGTCGTTCACAAGGAGAAGAACGTGTTGCAAGCGTTGGCGAAGCTCAATGAAGGAACTACGCACTCAAGAGGGCTTTCACCTTCTGCCCTCAACACCTATTTGGAGTGCAAATTGAAATTTTATTTTCAATATGTAGAACGAATTCGTGAAGCAAAAAAAGTGGAAGAGGAAATTGATCCGCGTGTACTTGGTAACTTTCTTCATGCGGTGATGGAAAAATATTACCGACAGGTTCTTGAAATAAAAAAAAGCAAGACCGTAGATGCTAGCGACTTTGACGGATTGGATAAACGCGTCAACAAACTGATCGATGCTGCCTTCATCGCGGAATACCATTTAGACCCAAGTAGCCCGGTCATTTATGAGGGCCAACGTGTGGTGGTACGCGAGGTGGTGAAAAGCTTTGCGAATAGAATTTTAGCTTTCGATAAGGGAAATACTCCTTTTGCCATTGAAGCCATTGAACAAAAAGGATGGGTATATACCATTAAGATTATACATGAGCCTGGCTTTGTTACACTTGGCGGAACCATTGACCGTGTGGACAAGCATAACGATGAGGTGCGCGTGGTGGATTATAAAACTGGCAAAGACGACCTTGAATTTAAGAATGTAGCTTCTCTTTTTGAACGTGGCAAAAAAAGAAATAAGGCCGCATTTCAAACATTTTTGTACGCCTTAATTTACAACGCAAATAATCCGTCTGGTGGATTGCGAATTGTGCCGGGCCTACTTAACCGTGCCAATTTATATTCGGATGATTTTCGATTCGGACTTAAAATGGACAAAGCGTATTTAAGCGATGCCGTGCCGCTGCTACCCGAATTTGAAAGCTATCTTAAAATTCTATTAGAAGAAATTTTTAACCCGGACGAAGTTTTCGACCAGACTGATAATGAGGAGGCGTGCATGATTTGTCCTTTTAGTGGGATTTGCTATCGTTAATACCTTTCGGGATTAAATAAAGAAACGTCTAAACTTAGATTTTCTTCATTCACTATCTCAGCCATCAACTTTCCTGTGCCGGGGCCTAAACTGATGCCCAACATCGAATGCCCGGTGGCCAGTATCAGATTTTTATATTTCTTCGTGCGACCAATGTAAGGCAACCCATCCGGTGAACAGGGGCGGAGGCCGTGCCAGACATCTTCCTTCAAGGGCATAGCGACTTTTATGTCCGGATAATAGTGGGGGATGGAATCCACAATTCCTTTCACTCTTTTCATATTGATGGAATGATCCACTCCGGTGATTTCCATCGTTCCCCCAAAACGAAGCGAATTGCCCATGGGCGTTACGGCTACACGAGGTTCAAGGAAAATGGAAGGGATGCGTGTGTTCCTTTCAACGTTCGGCAATGTGAAACTATACCCTTTGCCCGCTTGCATAGGCACATTCAGATTTAATTTTTTAGCTACTTTTCCTGACCACGAACCGGTGGCGATGATCACTTGATCAAATGAAAATTCACCCTTCTCGGTAATGACCGATTTGATATTATCATTGGCAATTTCAAAATCAGTTACCGCTGTGTTGGTTTGAAAAACTACGCCATTTGTTTTTAAGAATTGTATCAGTTGATTGACTAAGACTTGTGGTGTGATATGGGCATCACCGGGAAAATAAACACCGCCTCGCACATTTACTTTTACGTCAGGTTCCAGTTGTTGTACTTCCTCGGCCGATAAAATTCTTGCTTCAATGCCATTACGGTTTGCCATTTCAGCAGTTTCGCTTTCTTCGTGCTCCGTTTCTTTGGTTTTATAAAGCATGAGCAATCCTCGTTCATGAAATCCAAAATCAAAAGACAAATCTTTGGTGAGTTGCTGGTACATGGCCTTACTCAGCAAGCTGAGCTCTTTCAATGCCACAGCCGATTTTTCAACGTGGGCTTTATTGGCGCTTCTATAAAAAAGAAGTCCCCATTTGAAGAGGTCAGTGTCCCATTGTGGTTTTACATAAAATGGGCTGGATGAATTAAACATCCAGCGAATGCCTTTGGAGATCATGCCAGGAGCTGCCAGTGGGATGAGATGGCTCGGCACAATCATGCCCGCATTGCCGAAGGAACAGCCGTCTTTTAAGTTACGTTGATCAATCAACGTAACTTGATGTCCTGATTTTTGCAAATAATAAGCTGAACTTAGCCCGATGATTCCGCTGCCAATAATTCCAATTTTGCTCATGATTCATGATTCTCTATAATGGATTCTGGAGACGGCTCGTTGATCTGGCTGACATTACTATAGGCAACATGCAAAGCTCGATTAGTATTTACTCTGAACGGCCTTATCTTGCTCCCTTTTCTTTTTCTTTAGGTCTTTGATGAACTTGACCCAGTTGAGCGGATTGAGGAATGGATTGTAGAGCGGATGGAATTTGTCGCCCAGCGAATTGGAATATTGATTGATATAATACCGGTAGTTTGCATTGCCATCCATAGGCGTAGTACGAACCATGAGCGCCAGCAATTCGGCATTCATATTCTTGGGATCAATGCCCGTATCATCCAAGGGAACATTCAGCGCCAAGATGGCTTCTTTAAATAACTCTTCGGTGGGCATGGTCACCACTACCTCTTTTAGAAAGGTTACGTCTGTGGTCATTTCAAAAATCACCGAGGTGAACTCTTTTGCATCTGGCGCCACCACATAGGTTTGGCGTTTATAGCCCACGGAGCTGATCAATACGGTATCGCCAATCAACAACGGCAGTGAAAAGAACCCATTGTTAAGGGAAGTCGTGCCGCGTCCGGCTTTGGGCACATAAAAGTTTACCCCGGGAAGAAAGGCACCGGTGGTATCAGTAACAATACCTGAAAGTTGGATCACACGCTTATTGGCCTGAGCCGATGCATTCTCAGCACCGAAAAGCAAGCAAATAGCATAAAAAGCAATTAGTAAATGTCTCTTTTTCACACGGAGGCTTTGTAACGGACAAAGGTAAGGATTGGATTGATACGAGCCTAAAGATTTAGTCATCCGTTTTTGTGATCTGTTGGGTTGAGATGATCGCGAGCCGGAATTAGTTTTAGCATTTTTATCTATTTTTCGCAGGGTTTTGAAGTTTTTGTAATTTGCCTTCATGCGATTAAAGCATTTCAACATTGATTTTGGAGCACAAATATTTCTGGCCTGCAGCGACACCTCACGTTTGCGCATCCTGCATTTGATTATGACCAATGGAGAAATGTGTATCACCG
>DAHVFH010000082.1 GCA_027317105.1 Cytophagales bacterium | reverse complement strand
GTATCCGTAAATTTTTTTATCAATGGCTTTACATCCTCTGAGTTAATTGTATTGGGGCCAGATTTTAGTTGGCACCATTTTTTTCTCTTATCGATTTTATCAAGGAATTCAATATCCATCCCCTTAATTAATGATCCACTGGCAATCCCAAGTTCAACAAACATTTTTTGAATTTGTGTCCCAAAAGAAGTATTGATCGATGTTCCTAAAACTCTAGGGTAATAAAGCGCCTTCGCGACCCCTTCAGCGCTATATTTATCATCAAGCACTTTGGATAAATATTTCACTACAATTGGATTAATGCTGTATGACTTTAATTTTGAATGGACTCTTAAAGCAGAATCGATATGCTTTTCGAAAATATTTTTCTCAAAATAGTCAACAATGCTTTTGATAAGATCAACTTCTTTCATTCTGTAGCGATTATGTGATTTCGGTTATAAAGTTAATCATCCATTTTAAATTTCTTTTCGGCCAGGGATAGTAGCCATGCGAAACGCTTGGTAAACTGCAAGCCGGAAGTGGTTGGCTTGTGCGATGGCTGGACTTGAAGCGGATAGCCCGGTGGCCTTGCGCCTCGCGCCAGGCCGCCATCTTTCGCTAAAGCTTCGGTCGGGACACCAAAACTTTCAACTTATTACTTTTAGTTTTCAACTTTTAACTTTCAACTTCAAACTTCTAACCTATTTTTGCACCCTTATGGCAAACGAGCAAGACAACCAGTTGAAAAAAGTGATTTCCCATGCCAAGGAGTATGGGTTTGTATTCCCTTCCAGCGAAATTTATGACGGCCTCAGTGCAGTCTATGACTACGGGCAGAACGGGGCAGAGCTAAAAAATAACATCAAAGAATATTGGTGGAAATTTATGACCCAAATGCACGACAACATTGTGGGCATTGATGCGGCCATCTTCATGCACCCCACGGTGTGGAAGGCAAGCGGCCACGTGGATGCCTTCAACGACCCGATGATCGACAACAAGGACTCGAAGAAACGCTACCGGGCCGATGTGTTGGTGGAGGATGCCATCGGCAAAATGGAAGAGAAGATTCAAAAGGAGGTGGAGAAGGCCGGAAAACGGTTTGGCGAGTCGTTTGATAAAACCATGTTTTTGCAAACCAATCCACGGGTGGTGGAATACCAAAAGAAAATTGACGAAGCCAACGAGCGATTGAAGAACGCCATGACGAACAATGACATGGCGGCCTTGAAACAACTGATTGACGACTTGGAAATCAATGACCCCATCAGCGGCACAAAGAATTGGACAGAGGTAAGGCAGTTTAATTTGATGTTCTCTACCGAGATGGGCTCGATAGCCGATGATTCCAATAAAATTTATTTGCGTCCTGAGACCGCTCAGGGAATTTTTGTCAATTTCTTGAACGTGCAAAAAACGGGGAGGATGAAAATCCCTTTTGGAATAGCGCAGATAGGTAAGGCTTTTAGAAATGAGATTGTGGCGCGGCAGTTTATCTTCCGCATGCGGGAATTTGAGCAGATGGAAATGCAATTTTTTGTGAAGCCGGGAACAGAAATGGAATGGTATGAGCATTGGAAGGAAACACGGATGAAGTGGCATCAGGCGCTGGGTCTCGGTGCCGAAAACTATCGCTTTCACGACCACTTGAATTTGGCGCACTATGCCAATGCGGCTTGCGACATTCAGTTTAATTTCCCGATGGGCTTTAAAGAGTTGGAAGGGATCCACAGTCGCACGGATTTTGATTTGAAGAGCCACGAGAAATTTTCAGGCAAGAAGCTGCAATATTTCGATACGGAGTCGAACCAAAGTTATGTGCCGTATGTGGTTGAAACTTCTGTGGGGTTAGATCGGCTGTTCCTTTCTATTCTGTCGAACTCGTACAAAGAAGAGAAAGTGGCCTCGGCCGATGGGGAAGAAGGCAACGAGCGTGTGGTACTTTCACTTCCTCCTGCCTTAGCCCCTTATAAAATAGCGGTGTTGCCGTTGGTAAAAAAGGATGGGCTGGACGAAAAAGCGAAATCTGTTCTCAATCAATTGAAGAATAACTTCCGTTGTTATTATGAAGAGAAAGACACCATCGGGAGACGATACAGAAGAATGGACGCCATTGGCACGCCTTACTGTATAACTATTGATCATCAGACGTTGCAAGACAATACGGTTACCCTTCGTGATCGTGATACGATGAAACAGGAACGGGTAGGAATTCAAGATCTAAAGGAAAAAATAGGCGAAGCGGTTTCCTTAACAAAATTGCTTGGAGCGATTTGATCGGAGGATGCGATCCTCAAAGTATATTGTTGAATTTATTCACTGGATATTAAAAGAACTACGGTTTCACTTTTACTATAAACCATTTTTTCATCGCGTTCTAGTTCTTCAATATCCTTTTTATAAATCGCTAAGCGAGATCAGGAAGAAAAAATTCTTGAGGCTTGTTGGCGATCATTATGATTATTTTGAATTTGTTCCCCGCGAAAACTTCAAATTGACCAGAGCGGTAAAGGCCGTTATTTCGGCTGGTGCTGCTCACCTTGCCTACAATCTCCCGGAAGAGTCACTCACTTATTACGAGCGGATTTTAGTTTATCCCGATAACTATCGGTCGCAAATCACGAAGAGACTGCATCGCGGAGAAGTCAATCCAGGCCTTAGGCTAATTGTATTTAGTTGGAAAGGAGTGGTAGAGGGATTGAGTAGGGACGAAGGAATCAATTTATTGTTGCATGAATTTGCCCATGCACTTTGGTTGGAGAATAAACTACAGGCTGATCATTATGCTATTTTTGATTCATTTGCCATTCAACAGTTTGAAGGCTTAGCCTATGCTGAAATGAAAAAGATGGTTAACGAGGAAAATCATTTTTTTAGAAGGTATGCTTTTGAAAATATTGAAGAATTTTTTGCTGTGGCCGTAGAGAACTTTTTTGAAAGACCACAACAATTCAAGGAAGTAATGCCGCACTTCTACGAAGTATGCACTGATTTATTTAAGCAAGATCCAATTGCCATGAATTAATAGAGTTACTTCAAGTCCTCTTTTTCAAGTTGAAACAATTCGTTTACGGTGACTTTAAAATAACCGGACATTTTCAATGCTAGTAAGGTTGAGGGTAGGTATTTGTTTTTTTCGATCGCGTTAATGGTTTGGCGGCTGAAAACGATAATTATGTACCTTTGAATATGGAAACTTTAGTGTTAAGATTCAAAAGCAAAAAAAATTATAAGCTGATCAAGGAATTGGCTTCTGCTTTAGAAGATAAAACGGAAGGATTGTTTGTAGAAGCCAAAAGAAAGACTTTGCCAAAAAGTAAGCTTAAATCTGAAAAAGAATTTCGTGCTTTGGCTGGGATTGCGAAAGGTCGACTGATCAGTAAAGAGCACCTGAGAAATTTATCATGGAAGAAGAGGGTTTGATAATCTGCGACTCTGATGTATTGATCGAATTTTTAGATCGTGCTAATAAGGTGATTGAAAATCGACTTGTTGAACTTGGCAGGCAGCGACTTTGTATTGGCTCAATAACACATTCTGAGATAATTTTTGGTTCGTTCAGCAAGCTCCATCAAAAAAAATTAATCAATGGATTGGAGAGCTTTGTATTGGTTGATATTGATCCAATCATTGATTCCATCCTTAGAAGTTTAATCAATCGTTACTCCCTTAGTCACGGACTTGGGATTCAAGATGCAATTGTTGCGGCCACTTCATTGAAGCACAATTATTTTCTTTATACACTTAATCGAAAAGATTATTCTTTTATTGAAGGAATAAGATTAATCCAATGAACTGGCGCCAATTCCTTTCTTCTCACCGCCTCGGTCAAAAACAAGACGTGCACGATCAATCGCGCAGCGCGTTTGAGCAAGACTATGACCGCATTATTTTTTCGCATCCCTTTCGCAGGCTGCAAGACAAAACGCAAGTTCATCCACTGCCTGTTGAGGATTTTGTGCATACCCGATTGACGCATAGTCTTGAGGTTTCCAGTGTAGGACGTTCGTTGGGAAAAAAGGTAGGAGACCAAATTCTGAAACGTCATTCGGAATTAGCTAATAATTTTTCGTTGTTTGATTTTGGGGCGATTGTTGCAGCCGCTTCCTTAGCGCATGACCTGGGCAATCCACCGTTTGGCCATGCAGGCGAAGATGCGATCTCTGATTTTTTTCTCCATCATCCAAAGGGACAATCATTAAAACCTTTTGTTTCTGAAAGCGAATGGGAAGACCTCACACAATTTGAAGGCAACGCGCAAGGTTTCCGGTTGCTGAATCAAAAACAATATGGACTAAAATTAACGGCTGCTACACTTGGGGCTTTTACAAAATATCCTTGTCCCGCATTTTTTCCTGAACGCGATAGATCAAAAAAAAGCCAGAAGAAATTTGGCTTCTTCGAGTCAGAGAAGGAAATTTTTAACGGAGTGGCCGAACAACTCGGTTTAATAGGTACTCATCCTAATGTGTGGAGCCGGCATCCATTGGCTTATTTGGTTGAAGCGGCCGATGATATTTGTTATGGCATCATCGACCTTGAAGACGGCTGCCGCCTTGGGTTGGTTAGTCTTGAAGAGACAGTCGAATTGATGGCCGCGATTTTAAAAGAACAATTCAATGCCGTGAAGTTGAAAGGCATCGTGGGGAAGACGGAGAAACTAGGCGTATTGCGGGCGCTAACCATAAATAGGTTGGTGGAGGAATGTACTTCCCTATTTCTTGATCTAGAATCTTCCATTTTAGAAGGAAAATTTGATCAGGCGTTGACGGATTCAATTCCATCGAAAGATGCCCTACGAAAGATCTCGATGATGTCGGTCGAGAAAATTTATCAGGCACATTCTGTAGTAGAAATTGAGGCGAGTGGCCATGCCGTATTACCCGGTTTGCTGGAGGAATTTGTAACAACGGGTCAATCTTTTCAGCAGGACGCCTCAAGGAAATACAAAAACCTTCAGTTGATGTTACCGGAAGAAATTCGTTGGGCGTTGATGAAGCACCCTGAAAATACCTATGAAATGCTTCGACTAATTGTGGATTTTATTTCGGGTTTGACTGATCGCCATGCGTTGAGTCTTTTCAGGAAGATTAAAGGCTTATCTATTTAAAATTCAAAGAAAGCAATTTTTTATATTTTCAATTTTGAACGTTGAATTCATAATTTCTTCTTCAAAACATAATTCAACCCCACCACTACAAGACAAATCATCAACCCCAAAAGCTCGCGCGATTCTTCAATAAAGGGAAATTGCATTTTTGCCAAGTCATCAAAAAGCAAACTCCTATCTGAAGATTGGAACCAGGTGATTAGGGAAGGAGATAAAATTGCGGCATAACCAACATAAATGATGACGAGAAACAGCGTGAATTTCAAATAGTATCGCTGCATGCTTGCCAAAATGCAGAAAGCAACCATTGCCAGGTATATCGCAATCCAGAGCAATGCATCTGGATCGTTGTATTGTAGTCCGGCAAAACTTAAAAAAATTGCGGTAAATACGTAATTGAATATTTTCATGTCGCTCTTCTGTGATTGATTTTGGGTTCAAATTACTTCAATAATCTACAATCAAAGCGCATAAGATTTGTTATTTTTGTTTGGAATTTGTTGATGTATGGAAACTTACGGAAAAATACTGCTGATCGCTACTCCCTCGTTTTTGATACTGGTGCTTTTCGAGAAATGGTATGGCTGGTACAAAGGCCACGATACGGTGCCGAATAGTGATATGATTTCGAGTTTGAGTTCTGGCGTTACCAATGCCACCAAAGACGTCCTGGGGTTAAGTGTGGCAATTATTTCATACACATGGCTGGTTGATAAAATTGCCCTTGTCCATGTGCAGGCCACTTGGCTCGTTTACCTGATCGCTTTCATGGCGCTTGACTTTGCGGGCTATTGGGTGCACCGCATCTCACACGAATACAACCTGTTTTGGAATAACCACATCATTCACCACAGCAGCGAGGAATTTAACCTAGCGTGCGCCTTGCGCCAGAGCGTATCGGTTTTTGTGAAAATCTTTGCGTTGTTTTTGTTACCAGCCGCTTTGTTTGGCGTGCCAGGCGAGGTGATTGCCATCGTGGCTCCGTTGCATTTATTTGCCCAGTTTTGGTACCACACGCAACATATTGGGCGGATGGGATTTTTAGAAAAGATTATCGTTACACCTTCGCACCATCGGGTGCATCACGCCATCAACCCCGAATATTTGGACAAAAATTACGGGCAGATTTTCATTTTTTGGGACAAGCTTTTTGGCACGTTTCAAGAAGAGATGCCTGCGGTTCCACCAGTTTATGGCGTCACGAGACCAGTGCGTACCTGGAATCCTATCAAAATAAATTTTATGCATTTGTGGCTCTTAATAAAAGACGCTTGGCATACCGAAAGATTGAAAGATAAATTTAGGATTTGGTTTATGCCCTTAGGCTGGCGGCCTGCAGATGTGGTCGGTAAATTTCCTGTTTATAAAGTTGAAGATGTCCGCACTTTTAAGAAATACAATCCTGAGGTCGCAAAGGGATTAATCGCGTGGAGTTGGATTCAAATGATCATGTTGTTTTTGCTGGCAAGCTACCTCTATGGAAATATTGCTCGGATTGGCACACCGGCTATGTTTTGGTACGGTGGGTTTATTTTTTTATCCATCTACGCCTACACCGAACTTCTCGATCGAAGCAAGTATGCTTTGGTATGGGAATTATTGAAGAACGGCCTTGGCTTATCTTTAATCTATTTACAAAAAGATTGGTTTGGGATAAGCGCTGTCCTTCCCGGCAGCCAATATTTTTTGGTGGCTTACTTCATCATCGCCACCGCCATCTGCGCATGGTGGGTGTACAAGCACGGCCAGGATTCTGTCACCTCTATCCTCGAATCTGCCGCATAATCTTAGGGGCAATCAAATACCAAAATTCCTTAGCTTTACCGATTGTTTAAAATTTGAGCTTTATGTGGGATAAAATAGCCTCATTCATCATCCGGTTTCGTTTATCTTTAATTGTAGTAATTCTTCTCATTACAGGGGTGATGGGATACTTCGCCACAAAAGTGGAGATGAGTTACGACCTAGCCCGCACGGTGCCTGCCGATGACCCGGAGATGGTTTTCCTGCAACAGTTCAAACAGCAGTTTGGAGAAGATGCCAATATCATTGGTGTGGGGCTTCGCGACAGCGCGATTTATACCTTAGAGAATTTTAACCATTTTCGTGAACTGAATAAAACGATCAAAAGTATTTCAGGGGTTAATAATTTGTATAGTCTTACGGAGTTAAAGATTCTCCGTAAAGATACAGCTCACACACGTTTTCAGTTCGATGCACTTTTTCCTAAAAATATCAAAAGTCAACACGAACTAGACAGTCTGTTAGGGGTTCTGCGAAACCAGCCAGCTTATATGGGTCAGTTGGTGAACGAGCAAAACGGAGCAACGGCTATGCTTATTTCTGTGCAGAAAGAGATTATGAATTCAGCAAAGCGGGTTGAGTTAACTAATGAATTGGTAAAAGCTGGGGACGCATTCTCAAAATCAACGGGTATAAAACTGCATTACGCGGGGCTACCTTTTATCCGCACGCTCATGGCCACCAGAGTGAGGCAGGAGTTGCAGTTTTTTCTTATCCTCTCTGCACTCGTTACAGGGATAATTATGTTCGTATTTTTCCGTTCGGTGCGTGCGGTTTTATTCTCCATGATTATTATTGGTATTGTCGTGGTTTGGGTGATGGGTACGCTTGCTCTTTTTGGTTTTAAGATAACATTGCTTAGCGGGCTTATCCCTCCGGTTATTGTAACCATCGGCATCACCAATGCAATTTATTTACTGAATAAATACCATCTCGAATATTTTAAATGCAAAAATAAACCGGAGGCTATTGCTATCGTGGTGCGCAAAATGGGATTGGCCATGTTTCTTACCAACCTTACGGTAGCGATCGGCTTTCTCACCTTGCTCTCTACCGATATTTTATTGTTGCGGGAATTCGGGATCGTGGCCGGCCTCAACATCATGGCCTTGTTTATGGTGAGCCTGATCATGATCCCCGCTGTATTCTCGTGGCTACCGGAGCCAAAACCCAAACACCTCAGGCATCTGGATTTTAAAATCTTAGGTAAATTTTTAGAGCTGGTGGATATTTCGGTTCATCGTTATCGGCCGGCAATCTATCTCTCTTCACTTGCGCTTGTTATTTTTTCTGTCCTGGGAATGATGAAGTTGAAATCGGTATCCTTTATGGCAGATGAAGTTCCAGAAAACAGCGACATCCGAAAAGATTTGAGATTCTTCGAATCCAATTTCAGTGGCATCATGCCCTTGGAGATTGAAGTGAATACAGGAAAAAGGCGAGGCGTGTTGAACCTCAATAACTTAAAAAAAGTGGATGAATTCGAGACATTCCTCGATTCGCTACCTGAAGTTTCGCGTCCTGTTTCAATTATTGGTTTAGTGAAATTATCGAAACAGGCTTTTTACTGGAATGACCCTAAGCGATATGAACTGCCTACCAAAGCGGAAAGCATTTACATTTTACGGTACATGAAAAACCAGGGACAGACGGAAAATAGTGGACTGCTTAAATCCTTTGTAGATTCAACCTACACCAAAATGCGCATCTCCATGCAGATCGCGGACATTGGTTCAACCAAGATGGACGCGCTTGTAAACAATGTGATTGAACCGCGCATGAACAAAATTTTTGCCGGTACCAACATCACCACAAATGTTACAGGCACTACGAAACTCTTTATCAAGGGTAATAAGAATCTTATCGATAATTTGAAAGAAAGTTTGCTTTATGCTTCTATTCTCATTACGCTGTCCATGGCGTTGTTGTTCGCCAATGTGCGGATGATTGCCATTTCTTTGATACCCAATTTGCTGGCGCTGATGATCACGGCCGGACTGATGGGTTATTTCGGCATTCCGTTGAAGGCAAGTACTGCATTAATCTTCAGCATCACCTTTGGTATTTCAGTTGATAATTCTATCCGGTTCTTGGCCAAGTATCGACAAGAGCAATTAATCAACTCGTTTTTTGTGCCACGGTCAGTAAGTGAAAGTATTTTGGAAACGGGCAAGAGCATCATCTATACTTCGATCGTGCTGTTTGCAGGCTTCATCATTTTTGCATTTTCTTCCTTTGGGGGCACCATCGCTTTAGGGGTGTTAACGTCTACCACCCTGGTGATCTCCATGTTTACCAATTTGATTCTCCTGCCTGCCTTGATCATGACTTTTGATAAGCCAAAGAAATCAAAAGGCGAAAAATTATTGATCGATGAGATTGATCCTGGATTTTATGGGGAACAAGAAGATGTTGATATCGACCTTGCCAAAATCAAGATTCACGATAGGAGCGGATCAGCAGAGTAGTTATTAATTTAGCCAGCTTCATTCACCTACGCCATTCCTGCATTCACCTACGTTAGCCTAGCGATTGCCTATTTTCTATAGTCTAGAATCGTTTTCTTGCGTTGATTTGGGTATAAATTCAAAATAAATAACCAAGTATGGAAACAGATAATGGAAATTCAGGTCGTGAGCGGTTTAGGGCATCAAGATCGGGTCGTGCTTTTGCAGGATTGATTCTTGTATTAGTCGGTGGTGTATTGTTAAGCCGCCAATTAGGTTTTGATTTTCCCGAATGGATCATTACTTGGCAGATGCTCCTCATTGCTTTAGGTATTTTTTTTGGTGCCCGGAAGTCGTTTCAGCCAGGCAGGTGGTTGGTTCTTATCCTTGTTGGCACTGTTTTCTTAATGAAGGATTTTTATCCGGAAATAATTGTTTGGCAATATATCTGGCCCATTGCCATCATCCTGTTCGGATTGTGGATGATCGTTAGGCCTCGAAGGAGCAAACGCAATTGGGATGGGTGGGTGAATGAATCCAACACTTCTGATAATTCCATAGATGTAAATTCGGTGTTTGGCGGTTCGAAAAAAAAAATAGTGACGAAAGATTTTAAAGGAGGCGAAGTCAATACGGTTTTCGGGGGAAACGATCTGGATTTTTCACAAGCGGATATCAATGGAAAAGCAGTAATGGAATTAAACATCGTATTTGGGGGTGTCAAATTGATTGTTCCTGCACACTGGATTATTAAATCTGAAGTGGACTGCGTTTTTGGTTCCGTAGAAGATAAAAGGCGCGACTCTAACACGGCCGATGAAAATAAAATATTGGTGCTAAAGGGAGGCGTGGTGTTTGGCTCCATTGAAATAAAAAGCTACTGAATTCAAAATCCAAAATCCAAGATTCAAAACTAACCCTGAGTTGGCCAATTGGAATTATTAACTGTAAATCTAAATCATGAATAGATATGAACTGGTACATTGCTAAACTCATTTTTCAAATCAAGGGCAACGGGATGCATAAGTCACAGTTTGATGAGCACCTTCGCCTGATTGAAGCAACGCATTTTGAGGAAGCTTTTTTGAAAGCCCGCATGCTCGGCATCCGTTCTGAAGATTCAGTATTCAATAACAATCATGGCCCGCTGAAATGGGAGTTCGTGAATGTGATGGAATTGAATGAAATGAAAGAATTGAAGCATGGGATCGAACTGCACTCGCAAGTGCGCGAAATGGAAGAAGCGGCCAACTACATTAATTTTGTGCACAACCAGGCGGCTTGTATGCAACTGCGGCAACAACCTGTTTTTTAAGTAAATGAAAAAATTCCTTTTCAGGCATTGGATGGTTGTTTTTGCCTCCGGTTGGTGGCTGTTTTGGTCGTGCGTTCAATTTTATGTGATGGTTAGTTATGGGGCTCCAATCTTTGAATCAATTTTGGATTCCGCAACTACTGCCGTATTACTTGGCCTTGTCGGTTATGTGATGACCACTGCTGTTAAATATTTTCGACCGTCCGCAAAGAATGCTTTTTACATTTTGGTTGAAAGCTTGGTTCTTGCCGGGTTATGTTGTTTGCTATTGCTTTTCATATTAAAGAAATATTCTTCAAACCAGGAATACGGATTAATGATTGGCTCTACAATGAAATTACGGTTTGTATTTGTTTGGTTAATGATTTTGATGACTGCCGTGCAAGGATGGGTTTGGGCTTATGTCAAAGATCAGCAGCTTCAGGAATTGCGCGACAAAGAGGCCGAAAAACTTATGCGGGAAGCAGAGCTCTCGGGATTGAAACAACAGATCCAACCGCATTTTATTTTCAACAGCCTCAACTCGATTAGCGCGTTAGCGGGCACGAATCCGACTTTGGCTCGAAAGATGATCGAGCAGCTCTCCGATTTTTTGCGCGGTACAATCAAAAAAGACAGCCATCAGTTGGTTTCTTTGCGTGATGAGTTTCGCCATTTGCAACTTTACCTGGATATAGAAAAAGTGAGGTTTGGCCATCGTCTCGAAACCAAAGTCACTGCGGATGATCGTGCCCTGGAGATGAAGCTGCCTTCACTATTGTTGCAACCGGTGTTGGAAAATGCCATTAAATTTGGGTTGTATGATACCGTTGGCGAAGTAGTGATTACGGTTACAGCAAGGGTGGAACAATTTAATTTAGTAGTGGAAGTTCAAAATCCATTTGATCCTGCCTCTGCAAAACCAAAAGCGGGCATAGGTTTTGGGCTCAATTCAATTCAGCGTAGGCTTTCCTTACTCTTTTATCGCAACGATTTGTTGATCACCCAACAAAATGAAAATATATTCACGACTACCATAAAAATTCCGCAACAATGAAAATCATTATCATTGATGATGAACCGCTGGCGCGAGGAATCATAAAAGAATATCTGACCTCTTTTGCATCGGCACAAGTTGTGGCAGAGTGTGGCGATGGTTTTGAGGGCGTAAAGGCAATTGCGCAACATCAACCGGATTTAATTTTTCTGGACATCCAGATGCCGAAGATTAACGGTTTCGAAATGCTGGAATTATTGGATCATCCGCCCGCAGTAATTTTTACAACCGCGTTTGATGAATATGCCATCAAAGCTTTTGAAGCACATGCCATCGACTATTTGCTGAAGCCCTTTAGTCAGGAACGATTTGACAAGGCGATAAATAAGTGGATGAACCGGAAGAATGTAAGTTTGCCGGAGTCGCTACAAGACGAAGCTGCATCTCCGGAGAGTCAAAATCGGGTGGTGGTGAAAAAAGGACAAAACATTGTAGTGTTGCCAGTTTATCGTATTCATTATTTTGAAGCCTTTGACGACTACGTTAAAATTCATGCAACTGAGGGATTCTATTTGAAGAAAAAGACGATGACCTATTTTGAAAAAACCTTGGATGCTTCGCAGTTTGTAAGGGTTCATCGCTCGTATCTTTTGAACGTACAAGAGCTAACGCGAATAGAGCCGATGGAAAAAGACAATCACGTGGCTTTATTAAAAAACGGAACAAAAGTTCCGTTAAGCCAGGCGGGTTATTCTAAATTGAAAAGCGTTCTGGGTATTTAGAAATTGTCCGACCTAAAACATCCAGGCTAACCGTATCCCCACATTCTGGTTATGTCCTGTGCCTTGACCGGCTGAAAATACATTGGCTGTGCCCATGGAATAATAAAATTGTATTTTGATCACTTGGCTGGCGGCCATGTCAATCTCAGGCCCTGCAGTGAATTGAACCGCAAAATCGTTTTTAAAATATTTGTTCGAAACATCTTTGGTTACATCCAGATCAGCAAGGTTGGGTTCCAACGATAATTTAACGTCTCGGCTGTTCCGATTGATGATCGGCACCACACCAAGTGATCCGCTAAAGCGCAATCCTTGTATTATGTCTTTCGGTGTTCGTAAAATAATTGAGATAGGTAATTCAAAGGAGTTAAAACGCAGGCGATCGCGAAAAGTGGAGTCAACCGGACCAATGTTTGGATTTTTAATGCCAGCTCCGCGCTGCTGATATCCAGCTCCCAAAGAAACCCCAAGAAAGGGTAAAAGATAATATTCAGCCGAGACCTGAAGGCCAATGGATTGCTTGGTGAAATAGCTTGCCGGCAATGCGCTGCCCTTTATCGTTGACCAGCTTTGTGTGTAGGTAAGTCCCCATAGAAACTTTTTATCGAAAGCACTTTTTCTCAAATTATCTTTTGGTTTGGCAAATTCCTGCCCCAACAATGTTCCAACAACAAAAAGAAAGGGTATTAAAATAGTCCGTTTCATGCAATTTTATTTGGGGATGGGCTATAGTGTTTGAATTTGCGCTGATTAATCAATTTATAAATGGCGGGAAGAATAAGCAAGGTAAGTATGGTTGCCGACACTAGCCCGCAAATTACTACCACTGCCAATGGCCGTTGAGTTTCGGAACCTATACCTGTAGACAGTGCCGCGGGAAGAAGCCCAAGCCCTGCCATCAATGCTGTCATTACAACTGGACGAACGCGTGACAATGCACCGTTTAATATTGCGTCATCGAGGTGCATACCTAAGTCGACATTTTTGTTGAACACCGACACTAGAATAACACCGTTTTGCACACAGACTCCAAATAATGCAATGAACCCAACGCCTGCAGAGATGCTAAAATTAATACCAGTGAAATACAAACCCATAATTCCTCCAATTAATGCAAAGGGTACATTCATCAATACAATTCCGGCAAACTTAGCAGAATTGAACATGAAAAATAGCCACATGTAAATCAGTACGATCGAAATGGGAACAACAATTTTTAGTTGGTTGGTTGCTCTTACCTGGTTTTCAAATTCACCATTCCAACTCATCGAATATCCTTTGCCTAATTTGATTGCTCTGTTCACGCGAGCTTGGGCTTCGGCAATGGTGCTTCCTAAGTCGCGGCCACGGACAGAAAATTTTATGGGGATAAATCGAAGATTACTTTCTCGGTAGAGAAAGGCAGGCCCGGTTTGTAATTTAATGTCTGCAATTTCGTTCATAGGGATTTTAGTGCCGTTAGTGCATGGCACCAGCAGTTTCCCGATCGCTTTTTCATCTTGACGGTATTCAGGGGAGAACCGCAAGCGAATATCAAATTTGCGTTGTCCTTCATACAGGGTAGAGGCTTGCTTTCCCCCTACTGCCATCTCAAGAATATCATTGGCTTCAGCGATGTTTGCTCCATAACGTGCCAATTTTACCCGGTCAATCTCAACGCGTAATTCTGGTTGACCTAAGCTTTTGAAAATACCAAGGTCTTCAACCCCTTCCACGTTGGCCATGATGCTATTGACGCTATCGGCAATATCTTCAAGCTTTACCAAGTTGTCTCCAAAAATCTTTATCGCCATCTCTCCCTTTACACCAGAGACCGCTTCCTGAACATTGTCCGATATGGGCTGAGAAAATCCAAAAACAACACCGGGGAATTCGGCATCTAATTTGGATTGCATGTCGCTAATGATTTCATCTTTTGATACCCCTCTTTTCCACTCCTCTTTGGGTAGCAAATCAACAAAGAACTCGACATTGAAAAATCCAGTAGGATCCGTTCCATCGTTTGGCCTTCCGTTTTGTGAGATCACTCCTTTGACTTCAGGATATCCTTGAAAAATGTGGCGCATATCCTCAGACATTTCGTTGGCGGAGGAGAACGCGATGCTTTGCGGCATACTTGCTCTTACGTAAATTGAGCCTTCATTCAATTGAGGCAAAAATTCAGAACCCAGACCGGAAGCAACAAGTAAACTCACCGAAAGCAAGGCAATTGAAAATGCTATGCTTAATCCGGGGTGTTGCAATGTCCAGAAAACCGCTGGTTTGTATTTCTTTTCTAACCCTTTTACAATAGGGTTGTCGCGCTCTCTTACGTTTTTACCTAAAAGAATTTTACATAATAGAGGAACAAGGGTAAGGGTAAAGATTAGTGCGCCCATCAAAGCAAAACCCATCGTGTAGGCCAAGGGCGAAAACATTTTGCCTTCCACCTTTTGAAAGGCAAAAATGGGGATGAGGGCTGTGATGATAATCAGTTTGCTGAAGAAAATAGGTTTGCCCATCTCAATGGCAATTTTTTTAACAAAACCCATTTTAGAAATATTTTTAAATCGCTGCACACCCAACTCGTGTTGTTTATGCGCGAGGAAAACAAAAACACCCTCCACCATAACCACAGCACCATCGATGATAATGCCAAAATCAATAGCTCCAATGGAAAGCAAATTAGCGGACATTCCTTTTATCCGCATGCAAATGAATGCGAATAATAACGCCAGTGGAATTATAATTGCCACAATCAGCGTAGCCCGCCAGTCGAGGAGAAAGACGGATAAGATAAAAGTGACCAGCAACATTCCGATCACCAAATTTTCCATCACAGTGCCTATTGTAAGGTTTACCAGCGTGGTGCGATCATAGAAAACTTTTATTTTTACACCAGTAGGCAGCACACGGCTATTGATGTCGTCAATGGTAGTGTTCAAATCTTTTAAAACCTGACTTGGATTTTCACCTTTTCTCAATAAAACGATTCCCTCTACCACATCTTTTTCATCGCCTCGGCCTACTTTGCCTAGACGTGGTTTGAACGATTCGCTCACTTTGCCAACTTCACGAACAAAAATTGGTGTGCCATTGATATTTTTTATAATGACATTTTCGATGTCACCCATATCATTAATTAACCCTAAGCCACGAACGAGATAAGCTTGCATTCCCTTTTCAACTACATCTCCGCCTACATTGTCATTGTTGGCTTTAATCGCATTAAAAACGTCTTCAGCGGTAAAGCCAAACGCAGCAAGTTTATTGGGTTCAAGAGTGACTTCGTATGTTTTTACTTCGCCACCAAAACTCACAACATCGGCCACGCCTTGAACTGCTTTTAACCTTTTGTCTATTACCCAATCTTGAATCTCTTTTAATTCACGTACAGTGCGTTCTTTACCTTCCAACGTGTAGCGATAAATTTCACCGGTAGGGCCTGACGGAGGTTGTACTTCAGACACGGCACCATCGGGAAGGTCAACGTTTACGATCTGATTGTTCACCATCTGACGAGCACGAAAATCATCCACCTCGTCTTCAAAGATCAGAGTTACTACTGAAAGGCCGAATAGGGATACAGAGCGCAAGCTCGTTTTACGAGGCACAACGTTCATTTCGGTTTCAATAGGAATGGTTACAAATTTTTCCAATTCTTCCGCGCTGCGGCCTGGCCATTGCGTGATGATTACGACCCGGGTGTTAATCACATCTGGAAACGCTTCTATGGGCGTTGCCATAAAACTACGCACACCAGCAATGATGATGATGAGCGTAAAAAGGAAAATCATCAAAGTATTCCTTAACGAAAAGCTAATGATCCCTTTTATAAAATTATTCATTTTGAATGTAGGATTTAAAGTCTGTCGAATGCGGCAAGCACAAAAAGGGACCCGTCAGAGACAACTTTATCTCCGATAGCTAATCCGCTCTGCACTTCGTAGAAATCCTTGAAGGTTTTGCCTATGCTTATGGCTACTTTTTCAAATTGACCCTTTGCAGTCTCTTGCATCACGTAGTAACGATTGTTTTCCAAAATGACCGCATTTAGCGGAACGGCTCTAATTGAGAGTCGGTTCTTCGAAGTAACTATAATCGAGGCAAACATTTCTGGCTTTAAAAGTCCTTCACTGTTATTGAGTTCGGTACGCACCTTTATCACCCGAGAATCGGGATCAAGCATGGTCCCTATTTTTTTAATACTTCCCTTAAATACCCGATTGGGATAAGCAATTGTTTTTACTTCAACTTCATCACCTTCCGACACTTTCGAAAGATCACTCTCATGAATGTTGGCCCAAACCCAGACGGTTTTTAAGTCAGAGATTGTAAATATATTTGTGTTGTTATCGTTTCGGATTTGTGTTCCTTCGGTAATACTTCGTTCCACAATATAGCCGGAACGTGGAGCGGATACGTTATAGATAGCATCCAAATCACTGGACGAACCTCCATACAATTTTAAGATTTGAGTACGTTCATTTAATTCTGATAAGGCGTTGTTGTAATCTTTTTTAGCGTTGGCGAATTCTTTTTCGCTCATCATTCCTGCGGAAAAAAGCTCCTGTGCACGTGCCAGATTTTTCTCTTCCACAGAAAAATTGGATTTAGCCACATTATAATCGCGTTGAATCTGACTCATATCCATACTTAGTAGCGTAGCCAATGGCTGCCCTTTTTCTACAT
>DAHVFH010000065.1 GCA_027317105.1 Cytophagales bacterium | reverse complement strand
TAATGAAACCAAAAGCTAGGGCAATAAGCGCTATAAATAAATTTCGCGATTTCATGGGTTAATTTTTATTTTCTAAAAGGCATTACCGGCTGAAGATGATTTCCCGATGCGTATTTCATAAAATAGGTTTCGGCTTCCATTGTTTGATCGAATCCAAATAACGATCATAAATCTTTAAAAACTTCGGGACACTCTGATTGGCCAGCGAGCTAGGGGCATTCACCAGCACAGCAATTGCGATTTTCTTTTTTTGATTGATCGCCACTTCGCACCGATAAGAATTGACATAACCACCATGATAGGCAATCGTGTCGTTGCTAAAAGTAATAATTCGCCATCCTAAGCCATAGTAGGATTTACGAACCCGCTTCCATTGCCAAAAATTGTGATTACGGGCAACCGCTCTAACTTGCGGCTCAAACATTTCGTCCAGGCGATTTTGCGGCAAAACATTTTGGGCATTTCCCATCATTGCTTTTAGCCATAACCCCAAATCTTGAATACTGGCATTCAACCCTCCAGCCGGTGCAACGGAATAATAAGCCGAAGAGATTGTAGTGGGTTTTGTGCCATAGTGTGGCATAGCAACATTACTGGCTTTCATTATTTTTTCATACGAAGCGGAAGCGTCTATCATTCCTAACGGCTCAAAAAGCTTTTCCATAAAAACTTGTTCTAACTTTTTCCCAGTGGCTTTCTCTATTACTTTACCAATCAAACTAAATCCTACATTTTGATAGCTGTAAATCTCACCCGGTTCTCCGATCAAATCTAAATCTTTCAAATGATCCATTAGGGTATCAAAAGGCGCATGATCTTCTACCATAATGGTGTAGGCATGATAGGGTAAGCCGATTGTATGCGAAAGCAAATGACGGAGGGTTAATTTCTTCGTTGCTTCTTCAGACTTTAATTTAAAATCAGGCAAATAGTCAATGACCGGATCATCCCAATGCAGAATACCCTCGTTCACCAAAACAGCCGTCAAACTGGCTGTCAAACTTTTTGAAACCGAACCCAAACGAAATATGGTTCGAGTGCTTACCAAATCCGGTTTGCGAGTATCACGAAGCCCATAACCTTTCAAAAAAATTATACTTGTGTCTTTCAATATCGCAACTGCGGCACCCGGAACCTGATGGTTAATGATGGCGGTATTCACAAACCCTTCAAATTCTTTTAAAGCACTACCAACAAAAGGATTAGGATCAGGGTAAACAAACGCTTCTTTTTCTGTAGCCTTGGGAATAGAGTCCTTCCTTATTGGAGTGGCCAACACCTTAGTATTTTTTTTTGAAAATATAAAGAAGCCAAGGCCAACACTAACTACTAAAATTATTCCAGCTAAAATTTTCATCCCGACTATTTTTTACATCATCGCTTCATCTGCAAAGCTAAAATAACGATCGTGCGCTATAATCAAATGATCCAGTAAGGAAATCTCAAGAAGTTTTCCTCCTTCTTTTATTTTTTTTGTCAAATTAATGTCGCTGTCACTAGGCTTTAAATTTCCTGACGGATGGTTGTGAACCACGATAATCCCACATGCCAACTCATCCAGGGCGAGTTTAAAAATTATTTTCGGGTCGGCTACCGTGCCGCTCACACCACCCTCACTAATGCGTTTCTTCTTGAACATCCGATTTGCCCGGTTGAGTAACAGCACCCAAAACTCTTCATGCGGCAAATCCATTAGATCTCCTTTGATCAAATCAAATGCTGCTTTTGAACTTTCTATTTTTGGTTTCTCATCAGGGCTGTGATCTTTGCGTCTTCGCCCCAACTCCAGCGCGGCAACAATGGTTATGGCTTTCGCTTCGCCAATGCCTTTTGCTTTCATCAATTCCTTTATGGAGAGCTTCGCCAAACTGTCAAGGTTATTTTCAGCATGCGCCAGCACTTTTTTCCCCACTTCAACGGCACTGAGCTTAGCCGTTCCCGAGCCGATGAGTATCGCGATCAACTCCGCATCAGACAGTGCTGAAGTCCCTTTCGATAACAGTTTTTCACGTGGACGATCCGCTGGAGACCAGCCCTTAATATTCAGCGGTTTGGAATCGTCTATTTTCATAAAAAATTCAAGATTCAAGAATGAAAAGTTGATAATCTTGAATTTGGATTTTTAAATTTTGAATTTCAAGTTATTGTTTTTTCTTGTGCCTCCAGCAAGAATGCTTTAATAAAATCATCGAGATCACCATCCAGCACATTTTGAGCATCGGTGCGCTCCACGCCTGTGCGCGCATCTTTTACCAATTTATAAGGGTGCAAAACATAGTTCCGGATTTGAGAGCCAAAATCAATTCTCATTTTGCCGGCTTCCACTTTGTCACGTGCCGCATTGCGCTTATCCAATTCACGTTGATACAATTTTGATTTTAACATTTGCATCGCCCGCTCACGGTTGGCATGTTGGCTGCGCTCTACCTGGCAAACTATG
This sequence comes from Cytophagales bacterium, assembly GCA_027317105.1. Lineage (GTDB taxonomy): Bacteria > Bacteroidota > Bacteroidia > Cytophagales > Cyclobacteriaceae > ELB16-189. Next base: position 11,590 of record DAHVFH010000065.1, on the reverse strand, counting down.
ACAATGCCGGTAGGCTTATGCGTAAGCTGAACTTTGGTTTCCACCTTATTTACGTTCTGGCCACCAGCTCCGCCCGATCGCGAAGTCTGCAGTTCCACATCAGCCGGATTGATTTCTATTTCAATCGTGTCGTCCACTTTGGGATAAACGAAAATCGAAGCAAAAGAAGTATGCCTGCGTTGGTTAGAATCAAAAGGGGAAATCCGCACCAACCGATGCACGCCAATTTCGGATTTCAATTTTCCGTAAGCAAAAGCGCCTTCAAACTCAAGCGTTGCCGATTTGATACCGGCCACCTCGCCTGATTGATAATCGATTTGCGATACTTTATAATCGTTGTTTTCGCCCCACATGATGTACATGCGATTGAGCATATCCGCCCAATCCTGGCTTTCAGTTCCACCTGCACCCGGATTGATCTCCATCACCGCACCAAGCTGATCTTCCTCATGGCTCAGCATTTTTTTAAACTCCAACTCCTCAATGGATTTTGATGCCAACAAATACTCGCGGTCAAGCTCTTCCTCACTCACATCACCAGCCTCATGAAATTCATTCAGTACCTCCAAGTCATCCAATTGCTTGGTCACTTTTTCATAGGCATCTGTCCACACCTTTTTTGTGCGGATGTTTTTCAAAAGAACCTCAGCCTGCTTGGGGTTATTCCAAAAATCATTTTGATGGCTGATGCGTTCCTCATCTTGTATTTCTTCAATCTTGCGATCGTAGTCAAAGATACCTCCTCAGTGCCACAATGCGGGCTCTCAAGTCTCTCAACTTGTCTATAGTCATAAATTATTGATTTATTAATTTTGGCGAAGGTAAGCAGGCAGGGGGAGAAAATAAATTATTGCCGTAGATAATACGGAGAAGTATAATCTACCGTGTGCAGAAATACGCCTGTATTGACCCGCGTGTAACGTGGCCGGATAAAAATCATAGCCGCTCCTACCCCGGTTAAAATCGATGAGGTAACCCAGACGTATTGCGGCAGATCCGAACTATTAACGCCAATGGCAGCATTTGCCCGATCGATGCCGAAATACAATATCCCGCTAATAAACAACAAGCCACCTACTCCACTATTCCAACGAAAGGGTCGGTGTTTATGAATGTCTACTTTCAAAATATCCTGAAATTTTATGGTGTCGCTGGAAGTGATCATCGAAAAGTCATGAAGTTCAATGATGTGCCCTTCCGTGTGGCGGTGATTTTTTTTGAGAACGCATCGAAAATATTGGCCTTCCGAATACCGCCCCACCACGTTGCCGCTTTCAAGCATCACTAGCTGCTTTTGGGAAAGGCCTGGTAATAAAAAATAAAACAAACCCGCTATCGTCAAAATTCCGTTCTTCATAAAATGAAGGTCGCTAAAAAGAATGAATATTTCTTCGCTGTTTTAAAATTTAATAATTTCTAAAAAAGCCACGATAAATGGTGCGGAGATAAACAGTCCATCAAAGCGATCGAGGAAACCACCGTGACCGGGCAAACTGTCGCCACTATCTTTGATCTCGATGCTGCGCTTGAGCAACGATTCTACTAAATCGCCATACGTGCCGCCAATAATGATGATCCAGCCGATACAAAGCCACTGCCATGGCGCCAAGGAGGTAAAATAAAGCGAGGCCCCATAGGCGAAGACCATTGCAAAAATGGCGCCTCCTACAAAACCCTCCCATGACTTTTTGGGTGAAATCCGCTCAAATAATTTTCGCTTGCCAAAAAAAGTGCCTGCAAAATATGCCCCTGTGTCTGTAGCCCAAAGGATCAGCAAACAACCCAAAATAATTTCGAAATTATAAACCCCTTTATCAAAGACCGCCACATTTAAAAGAGCAAAGGGAACGGCTGTATAAAAAATCCCCAGAAAGGTAATGGCAATGTTTGTAAATGGCTTCCGTTCAAACTGTTTGTACAACTTTAAAATGAATAAGAACGATATAAATGGAAAAAATAAAAAGTAATACCGTGGAGGTAATGTTCCGCGTTCAATAAAAAAAGAAAGGCAATAAATAATCAATCCGCTGGCAACGCCAAATGTTTTTTGAGGAAGCAGTCCATCAATACCGGAAAGTTTATAAAATTCGAGAAGTGAAAATAAAACGATAATAAAAAACACAGCAAAGTAGAGCCACTCACTATAAACCACGCCAAAAATAATTCCAGCCGAACCGAGAATTCCAGTAATAAGCCGAGGAACTAAGTTGGTAAATTTTTTAGTGGCCATCTGGCTGTTCGTGGATTTTATCGTAGAAATTTTTATAGTAAAAAAGAAAAGCGCCTCCGAGCACTGTAAAAATAATCACAGCCGGCCACGGTGCTGTTTCAGTGGAGTTCATATCAATTCCTACCAAGCCAAGTTGATTTAAATATAGTACAAGAACTGAAAAGCCGTTGTTAACAAAATGACCAAAAATTGGCATCAGCAAATTGCCAGACCAATAATACAGGTAGCCGAACAAGGCCCCGAGTAGCATACGGGCAATGAACCCAAAGAACTGGAGATGAAACGCACTAAATAAAATGGCCGATGTCCAGATGGCCAGATGAATATTCTTTGTGATCCGGAATAATTGCGGTTGCAACATGCCACGGAAAATCAACTCTTCGGCAAAGGCAGGTAATACAGCAATAACAAAAAAAGCAAGCACAAATTCCCCCGTTGAGGAGAACTGAGTTAAATATTTTGTAATCTCTTCAGCCCGATCTTCAGATGCGCGTGCCCAGGACTCAAATCCTTTCATAAATTCTGGAAAAACAAAATGGGCGTTCCAATCGATAAACACAGAGTTGGTAGCCATAAAAGCAATGGTCATCACCAGAATCGCCATCAACATTAAGCCGTAAACTTTCCCACCAACAAACCAGCTTGTAATCCCCTTGCGAACGGCTGAAAACCAAAACAGAGACGGCAAAACTGCCAATCCAAAAAGTGTGGCACTGCCTTGCATAATATACAAAGGGATTTTGAATTCAGGGTGACCGACAGGGTCGATTACCATGACTTTAAGTTGACCTATAATGTTCCCTTCGATAAACGGGATTGCCAGAAATACTCCGATAAGCGGACCGATGAGGACAAACCCCAATCCTGAAACAAGGATTGTTAAAGCAACCAGCACTGGCGGTGAAAATTTGGATTCGTAGGTCAATTCCGGCATGTCGGGAAAAACAATTAATTTTGCCGCAAACAACGGAGTTTTCACTGAATTTACCAACGTGGCAAAGATTGGCAACATTGAATTAGGCGATTTCCCTCTCCTCCTTGCTCCTATGGAGGATGTGAGCGATCCGCCTTTCCGTGCAGTCTGTAAAGAGGGTGGTGCGGATTTGATGTACACGGAATTTATTTCCTCAGAAGGGCTGATCCGCCATGCGGCCAAAAGCAAACAGAAACTGGACATCTTTGAATATGAAAGGCCAATTGGCATTCAGTTGTTTGGTGGCGACATCGGTAACATGGCCGAATCGGCTCGGATTGCCACCGAAGTAAGCCCCGATTTAATTGACATTAACTACGGGTGCCCGGTAAAGGCAGTAGCTTGTCGCGGAGCGGGAGCCGCTTTACTTCAAGATATTCCAAAGATGGTGAGGATGACCGAAGAAGTGGTGAAAGCAACTCACCTGCCGGTCACCGTAAAGACGCGGCTGGGCTGGGATGAAAGCACAAAAAATATTATCGAAGTGGCAGAGCGTTTGCAAGACATAGGCATTCAAGCGCTGACGGTTCATGGTCGCACACGCGTGCAGATGTACAAAGGCGAGGCCAACTGGGAATTGATCGGAAAGATCAAAGAAAACCCGCGCATGCACATTCCGATTTTTGGCAATGGCGACATTGACTCACCTGAAAAAGCAGCTTCATACAAAAACCAATTCGGTGTAGATGGCGCTATGATCGGACGTGCCGCCATTGGCTATCCGTGGATATTCCGTGAGGTCAAACATTTTATGGCCACAGGAGAACACCTTCCACCACCAGAACTTTATGAGCGTGTTGAAACTGTCCGAAAGCATCTGGAATTTTCAATTAAATGGAAAGGCCCCAAGCTTGGTGTTTTCGAGATGCGAAGGCACTATGCCAGTTATTTTAAATCGCTCCCCGACTTCAAACCTTTTCGCTCCCAGTTGGTGTTAGCTCCTACAGCGGACGAGGTTTACACTTTACTTGATCAGATCAGTGAAGTCTATGAGATGGCAGAAGTGTGATTTGTTCATTTGCAAATTCTTCAAAAATTCCAGCTCAATTTCTATATTAGTCCTTTTCAATATCGAAAGCCATATTGATAGCTTTATAACTACACGGAATTTTAATGGGGCAAAAAAAATTATTAAATTTTGTTTGTCATAGCCGCGATGAAGGTCTATCTTGTTCAGTCGAAATCGTTCTTAAAACTATCATTTTCCGGCCTTCCTACGCTTAGTTTAATTTGCCCTTCTGTAATGCGAAATCTTTTACTTCCAATTTTCATCTCATTAATAGTCCTGCAAGCCAATAGCCAAGGTTGGAGAGACAATTATTCAAAGTCGCAAAAAGCTTATGCGCAAGAAAATTATGACGAAGCCTATTCCGCTGCGATTGATGCGCTAAAAAAATACAAAGAAGAAGGTGGTGTCGCTAATCAAAATTATGCTTCAATTCTTCACCTGTTGTCTGTGGTTACTTTTGCACAGGGGAAATATGAAGAAGGTCTAGGTTTTGTCAATAAAGAAGTCCTGCTTTTACATCAGAAAAAGGACACTACGTATGCCACTGCTCTGACGAACCGGGTTCAGTTCTACAATCTTTTAGGAAAGTACGATAGTGCCGTCTCCTCCCTATTAGAATGCCGAACAATTCTTACCGCCTACTACAATGAAAATGAAAGGCGGCTTATCGAAAATGGATTGAGTTTAGGGGTTTGCTATTATCTCATGGACGATGGAGACCACGCAACCGATTGGCTTTCTCGCAACATAACTTTAGCCACCCAAAATAGTATTTACCCCGACAACAGTATTGAGGCCTTCTTTTATTATGGTCAGCTGCTTTTCGAAAATGCTGAATTTCCCAAATCCATAGAAATTTTTACTTCCGCTAACCAACTTTATGAATCCGCAGGATTAATTGCCTCTAGCAGCTATGCACTAAATCTTGCTGGTTTGGCCAAAGCCTATAACAAGAACAAAGATTACAGTAAAGCAGAAAAATTCTTTTTGCAGGCCCAAACCATCTGTGAAAAGGCTGAAGACAGAAGAGATAAAGATTATTTTGAAATCATTAATTGGCGGGCATTAAATCTTGAGTTGATGAATGAGCCTGAGCAAGCGCATGAATTACTTTCCAAATTCGGAACTGGCCCCGAAGGGCAGGCAGCGTTGGCTTTGGCATTGAGTAACAAGGCAGCGATTTATCAAGCCAATGGGGATTATAACAAGGCCGAGGTTGATTATCAGGAAGCCTTGAAGAAGTTCAACCTTGAAGACAAAACTACTTTGCCTACTTACGCTGAGACGTTGAAGAATTTCGCTTTGATGTATTCAGAAAAAGGAGACCAGCAAAATGCGCTTGCAAAAATCAATGAAGCTAAAGATCTAATTGAAAAAGTTTACGGAAACAGGCATCGGAAGTATCTCAACGTTTTAAACCTTTCTGCTTTCATCCTTTTCAGAAATGGAGATATTGATCAAGCCCGCAACGCCTACACAAAAGTTTTAGTATTGATATCCACGATGTCAACCAAGCCTACCACTGAATATTTTGCTGCACTGAATGGCATAGCTGCGCTACTGCAACACGAAGGAAATTTCTCAAAAGCGGATTCAATTTATACTTCCTTGCTTGATGGGTATGCCGCTGGAAAAAATACACAAGATTCCTATTACCTCACCACGCTCAATAATTTTGCCGTCAGCAAACAGTTGCAAGGGAACCTGATTGACGCCCTACAGCTACTTTTAAGATTATCGAATACCACAGCGAAGATTTATGGCAAAGAAGGGGTAGCGTTTGCGCACACGCTTGACAACGTGGCAATACTCTACCTAAAAATCGGTGATCTCAATAAGGCTAAGTCCGCCATTGACTCCGCCATTCAAATTTTTGAAAGTAAGGGAAATGATGCGTCCCTCGATTATGCGAGCAGCCTCACAAATCTTGGTCACTATTATCAGTTAACTGGCGATTACACCAAAGCCGAGCCTTTTCTCAAAAAAGCGCGTGATCTTGTGCGCTCCGCCAAAGGCAAAGAAAGTAATGAGTATGCTGGAGCTCTCAACGAATTGGCACTTCTCTATCAAAAGTTGGGCAACTACACCGATGCGGGCAACTTATTTAGAGAATCAAAAGGTATTATGGAGAAAAATGGAGGTAAGTCGGGCACGGAATATTCGACTTCACTCCAAAATATGGCGACCCTTTATCAGTTACAGGGAAAATATGCAGAAGCAGAGCCTTTGCTGAAAGAAGCCTTGGAAATTGATGTGCGCTTGTTAGGCGAAAAGAGCCCTCAATATGCTATTACCCTCCAAAACCTTGCAACGCTTTACCAAAAGTTAGGAAAACAGGATGAAGCAGAGAACCTTTTGGAGAAGGTGCTTTCCCTTACGGGGAAAACCCTTGGAGAGGAACATCCGTCTTATATCACCACCCTTAGCAATTTGGCCGCACTTTATCAAGACAAAGAAAATTTTGATAAGGCCGAAGCAACTTGGGAAAAAAGTTTAGCACTAAGAAAAAAAGTTTTAGGAGAAAGTCATCCTGACTATGCCCGATCGCTATATGGATTGGCCGGGGTGTATCATGCCAAAGGTCAACTTGAGGAAGCAAAAAAATATTATGACCCTGTTATCGCGCTATACCAGAATCAAATTGACAACTTCTTCTCCACCTTAAGTGACAAGGAAAAAAGTGCTTTTTATGCGAAGATTAAACCGGTGTTTGACGCCTATCAGGATTTTAGTTTTGAATATTTAATTCGCTCTACGGACCGTAAATCCGAGGCGTTGAAACAACTTTACAACTTACAGCTTTCTACAAAGGCCATCTTACTGGAAGCCAGTAGCAAAGTGCGCAAGCGGATTTTGTCAAGCAATAACGCCCAGCTAATAGCTCAGTTCAAAAAATGGCTGGACACCAAACAAGAGATGGTTCGTTATTATAATTATACACAAGCCGAACGTGAGCAGTTAAATATCAATCTCGCTGCAATCGAAACGGAAGCTAACGATTTAGAAAAAAAACTTGCTGAACAATCGGATGCCTTCCGCTCCCAATTTGATAAAACAACGATTGCTTGGGAAGGGGTTCGAAACGGATTGAAGGAAAATGAGGTTGCCCTTGAAATTATTAGGGTCAAAAAGAAGTTTCTTAAAGACTCTATCTATTATGCGGCTTTGCTGATCCAGAAAAACAGTGAATCTCCTGAATTGGTACTTTGGAACAAAGGCAAAAGTTTAGAAAACCGGTGGTTTAAATTCCATCGGAATGCCATAAAGTTTCAGCTGCCTGACGCTATCTCCTACGGAAATTTCTGGATGCCCTTAGAAAAAAAAATCGCTGGTGCGACTACCATTTACATCAGCTGCGATGGGGTATTTAACAAGGTGAACTTTAATTCGCTAATTAATCCCACTACGAAAAAGTGGATTATTGATGACTTTACCGTTAGGCAAGTGAGCAGTACCCGGGAACTCATTGAACGGCAAGCGGTACCCAAGGAAAATTTGACAGCTTCACTTTTCGGTTTCGCAGATTTTAATTTGGGCCTTCCTAATACAGAAACTTCTTCTAAACGCACTACCGGTCGGTCTTACGGATTTGAAGGAGGCGAAATACCTATGCTGCCGGCCACAGAAAAAGAGTTGGAAGGAATTCATTCTGTTCTCGAATCAAAAAATTGGAACGTTCAATCCTATGAAAAAAATGAGGCTACGGAAGAAAACATAAAGAAGTTAGAAAATCCAAAATTAATTCACATTGCAACGCATGGTTTTTTTCTTAGCGATGTGGAAATCACTGAAAACGAGGAGGACTTTAGCAATCCATTATTTCGATCCGGGGTTTTGTTGGCCGGTGCGGGACTAGTTCATGATATTTCTCAACAACGCGATGATGGCGTGCTAACTGCGTATGAAGCCATGAATCTTAACCTCGATCAAACAGAGCTTGTCGTATTATCGGCCTGTGAAACCGGGTTAGGGGAAATTCGGAACGGGGAAGGCGTTTATGGATTGCAACGCTCATTTATTGTCGCTGGCGCACAGTCCGTGTTGATGAGTTTATGGCAAGTGGATGATGTGGCCACGCAAGAACTGATGAATACGTTCTATTCGTTTTGGATTGCCGGAGCGGAAAGGCATCAGGCCTTCAGAGAAGCCCAATTAAAACTTAAGGATAAATATCCGGATCCTTATTATTGGGGTGCATTTGTAATGGTGGGAAACTAAATTTATTCCTTGATAAGATTTATGAAATCTTTGATACCTCTTATTTTATTTACCAGTTTCCATTTATCAACCCACGGACAAGCACAGACGGCTACTCCACAGCCCTTTGATTCTATGGCCTACTATAACAATACCAAAAAACCGGCTATTGGCAAGCCCGACTATACCGAGTACGCTCCCACCATTCAAGCAGATGGAAAAACTATGATTTTTGAGCAAAGTTCTGGAAGTAAATACTCGTTATACATTTCTTATCTGGAAAATGGAACATGGGGAACCGCTCAACCCATCGACCAAATAAATTCTGCCAATGATGGGTCTGGAATAATCGGGGGGCCGAGCCTAAGCTTTGACGGAAACCTTCTTTATTTTTTTCGATCCCTCGACAGAGGTAATCACGACATTTACTTTAGCGAACGGAATAAAGATGGTTGGGGTGAACCCAAGAGCGTAGGAGCACCAATAAATACCCAACCCTATGTCAATAGCGACAAAGAAACCGTTGGCGGGTATGAAGCATTCCCTTCTGTAAGTGCTGATGGAAAGACGCTTTTCTTTGTTCGTCAAAATGTGGAAGGTCCGCGCGATAAAGAGTTAAAAAAAGAAAAATCCTTCTGTACCTGCATTTATAAATCAGAAAAGGGAAAAGATGGTTCTTGGTCTAAGCCCGAAAAATTGCCCTGGCCCATCAATCAGGAATGCGAAAAAGCTCCGCGTATTATGGCAGACGGAAAAACGTTAATTTTTTCATCCAATAGACCTGGCGGGAAAGGGGGCTATGATATGTACCAATCCAAACTTAATGCGCTTGGTGAATGGACCACTCCCGAACCCTTAAATTATGTGAACACAGAAAAAGATGACCAACTGCCGTGTATATCCGCTCAAGGGGATTTAATGTATTACACCTACAACAATGAAGATATCTATTCCGTAGTAATCCCACCAAAATTAAGGCAGTTTGTTAATAACATTGTGCAAGGCTATATCACTGACTTTGATACCCAAGCCGGCATTGGTGCCCAAGTCATTGCTACCGATGCATTAACCTCTGAGGTGGTTATGCAGCTCGAAAACAATCCATCGGATGGTCGTTATACGTTAGTACTTCCTGCTGGGCACAGCTTTAATATTGAGTATAAGAAAGAAGGGTTCTCTTCCTTTACTTATTCGATCGATTTAAGGCATGTCAGCACGTATGAGGAGAAATCAGTAAATGTTCAGTTGTACAAAAGCGCTAAATTGAATCTAACGGTGAGTGACAAAGAAATTTTTGAACCGATTGTCGCTGACATCAAAATAAAACGAAAAGGGCAGGATGTATTTTTAACGGACGCAAAGAACAATCCCAGAGATGGACGGCTAGTTGTAGATCTTCCACTGGGCAGCGATTATGAAATTATTATCAGCTCGCCTCATTTTAAAAGTGAGATCCTCAATTTTGACCTAGCTGGCTTGGTAATCTATCACACGTTTGAAAAATACGTTGAGCTGGTACCCGACAAAGTGGAGGTCATGCTCAACGTTGCTGATTTGGTTAACAATTCAAAAATAAAAGCTAGGATCGTTTTAAGAAATAAAAACCGGGACGAAGTCATTGAAGTGGACGGAAACCAAATGGTATCGCTACGATCAGGAGATCGCTACGAGATGGAAGTCACAAGCGACCAGGGCTATGCCTTTAACTCTGGGGAAATCGATCCTTCTCAAAGTAAAAATGCACCCATTACAGTGAAGCTTTTAAAGCTGGAAAAGGATGCTAAACTAACGTTAAGGGATATCAATTTCGAGTCCAACTCCGTAAAGCTTTCAGACATTTCTTTTTCAGAACTCAATCGGGTAGTTCAATTGATGACTGAAAACCCAACGCTTAAAGTGGAAGTAGCCGCCCATACTGATGACGTAGGAGCAGATTCCTTTAATCAAGCTCTCTCTGAGAAACGGGCAAAGAGCGTGGCCGATTTTCTGCTGGAAAGTAAAATTAATCCGGATCGTTTTGTGCCAAAAGGATACGGAGAATCACAAAGCAAAGTCCCCAACGACAGCGAACCAAATAGAGCGATAAACAGAAGGGTAGAATTAAAAATCATTAGCATCTAAAAACTATAAAATGAAATTTTTCACCGCTCTTCTCTTCGTTCTACTAACCGCTTGGGATGGGCTTGCACAACATTTACGCTACAAAGACATTTTTCCGCAGTTTCCTACCATGTCCAATGATGAAATAAAGAATACCCTGAAAGAATATATTTCAACGGACTTGGATCATCCAAATGCGAATTTTCGTTTAGCCCTTGCGTACGAAAAAAGTTACAAGACTGCAGATCCGCTCACCGACACGGAATATTTGCTCGCCAATGCCGCTCAGGCTAAAATCAGATTTTTTAAAGCCAAACAGTTAGTCGATGAACGGGAAGTGCGGAAGAATGACGATTACTATTTTCAAATCTTTAAGTTAGTTGACAGCCAAGGAAAACCATTTGTTTCTTTTTCTGTTGTTTCAAACAAAATTACGAAGGGCTACGATTCCGCTGAAATGTACTTGAACAAAGTACCCGCCATCCAAAAGAAATTTTCAAAAAGTGTAGACTTTTATGATCAAGCTGTAAAATTATTTGCAGCAATCAACGATCAGTATTTAACACGTAACGATTTATTCATGAGCTGCAATGATGAAACAATTCAGTATCTTAATGCTTTGGAAGCTGCTTATGACTCAGCCACATTCAACTTTGACCAATACCTAGTTTTATCATCGCAATTCCCAGTTACCCAGCACAAAGAAAAATATAGTGTGCGCCCAATAAATACCTATCGACTTGACGGCCTTCTCACTAATATAAATTTTTTAACCCCCAAAGTGGAATTTTGGGATTATGCTTCCTGGGCAATCCAAATAAAATCCTTTGTGAATGCAGACGTGCAATCATTGAGAAAAAGAATTGCCCAAGAGGAAGAAAAACTTGATCAATCACTCAAAAAAATTGAAGAATCAACAGGGACGGGGGTTGACCCGATTACGCTAGAAAAACAACTGACCTACAACTTAAATAATTTAGACAGGCAATCGCTGGTTTTGTCATTGTTCAATTACAAAGCTTTTAAACAGCAATGGCTAATAAAAGGAAAGGTATTTGTGCCCGATACGATTTTAAGTTTT
>DAHVFH010000046.1 GCA_027317105.1 Cytophagales bacterium | reverse complement strand
TCAGTGGTGTCTAATAATTCATGCGATGCATTATTCAAGTACACAAAAGATACACTTTTTAACTTCGCTACCGAAATGTCGCCAGGCATCGTATTGCTTAGTTCGTTCAACGGAATATTGTACTTGCGGAAAAAGTAATCAAACTGATACATATTCTCCTTACAGCGGTCGATGATCTCATTATCTTCCCTCCTCATCTAACAAAAATTCCTTTGCTAAAAAATAAAGTAACGCCTGAGGAACAACCTAAAGAGTAGCTAATATCAAAAGAAGTACCGCAGACCGCGGTATGTTTTCAGTTTATTGAAATTAGCAAAGTTCCTGAAGTCGCGAACCACGGATAAAGGTGAAAAATACCTAATAATAGGTATTGCACTAAATTCTAAACCTGTCTTTCTTTAGCCAAAAATGATAAACGCATGAGCGACAACCTAAAGAGTAGCCAATATTTAAAAGGAAATACCTCAAAATGCGGTATGTTTTCGGGTAATTGAATTAACTAAGTTTGATTCAGTCATGATGTATCCAACGTACCCCATGGTTCGTGACTCTCGAAATAACTTAGTTCGTGTCGTGTGTCTTCACGAAATCTAGATAGCTAATTCCGTGAGTTCGTGTCTTCACGAACCACCAATAAAGTTGAAATGAAAATGATCAAGCTTCTTGTTGCTATTTATCGGATGATGAAAATAATATTAACCAATTTATTAAATCCAGTGATTCGTGCATTAACAAAACTCGGAAAGATAATTAAAGCTGAAATGAAATGATAAAAAAACTTGTCCCTAATCTCGTGGTTCGTGAAGATACAAACCACGGATAAAAAAATTTGACCTGAAATGAAAATGATAACTAGCTCTCATCAATTTTTTTACGCACAAAAACCCATAACCGAAAAAATAAAATACGATGAAAAAAATACTGAAAGACCCGTTTTTAATAATTAGAAAAATATTTCTGACCACCTTACTTTTTGCACCACTACTCGTGTGGTCTCAAAAAATGAAAATCCAAAAAATGGAACTGATCAATGATGTGTTGATCGTGCATTATGAAATTGACGATTCCAATCCCAACAACGAATACTTGGTAAGTGTCTATACCTCCAAAGACAATTATGCCGCTCCGGTCATCAAAATCAAAGGCGATATAGGGCAAGAAGTTAAACCCGGCACACGAAAAGCCGAATGGAATATCCGCGAAGAGTTTGGCGACTACGAAGGCCCCCTATCCATTGAACTCCGCGCCAATGTATTCATCCCTTTTATCCGGCTAAAATCCTTTACCAAAACAAAAGGGTACAAAAGAGGAAAAGGCTATGAGCTGGATTGGCGGCCGGGCAATACCAATCCCATCCACATAGAGTTGTTCAAGGAAAATCAAAGGCTGCAAGGAGAATTAAATCATCCCAACAATGGCGAATACACCGTTAATTTTGCCTCAAATCTCAAACCCGGTTCGAACTACAAAATCAAAGTAACCGATTCCAAGCACCCACAGGATTTTCTTTATACCGTCAACTTCAGGGTAAAACGAAAAATCCCCTTACTTCTTAAAGCACTTCCAATTTTAGCGGGCGGCTATTTCCTCGCCACCTTTTTGCGTGGCAGCTCCAGTTCGGCAAATAATTTGCCAAACGCGCCTGCTGCACCAACCAATTGATATAAAACCCAAATGACAAAAACGATGAATCTTTTTACAAAATATACACTCGCTTTTTTACTGTTCTCCTTTATCAGCTGGATGGCCAGCGCGCAAGCCACCTTCACCAACCTGAATGGGTTCCCCGGGGGAAGGATCGTGGACATACAAATAGATGCGGCAGGAAAACTCTATGCCGTGAGCGACTTGGACCGTAGAATTTATGTCTCGGCCGACAACGGCACTTCCTGGGCATCATTTGGCCCCAACAATGCCGACATCCGCGATTTTATTATTGATGGCACTACTATGTATTATGCCAATTACGCTTCTTTTTATAAGTCTACCGATAGTGGTGCTACGTGGACTCTGGTAAGCTCCAATCAATTTAGGAATACCAATAGAATATACAAGGGGACTGTATCAAGCACGGTGTTTGTCATTCAAGGCAATTGCGAAGGCCTTTATGTATCTTCCGATAGTGGAGTAACCTGGACAAACATCACCACGAATACAAGTTGTACCGGTGGCTCCTTCCGTACGGCCATAGCCCCCAATGGCGATGTTTATTTTATGGATGAGCGCGTGGGCATTTTGCGCCACCCTTTTGCCGCGGACGGGGTGTGGAACAACTCCAAAGTGACCACTGTATTTGCCAAATTATCTGCCGGACAGGATGGTGATCTTTCGGTAGCTGTCAATCCAGCCGGAAAAGTATTCATTACCCACCAAAACAGCACCAACTCGCAGCGGGTGATCGAGGTCTCAGCGACAGGAAACAGCGGCACTTTTACTCCTTTAACCGGTCCGACCACAGATTTTTTTGGATCCGGCTGGACCTTATCTCCCTCGGGTAAAATGTACATGACTGATGGGCAGGTAAGAATGTGGGAATTAACCAACGAAACTACTCCCACCTGGACGGCCAAATCTTATCCTGGCAAGGACTATCTGTCCCAAGCAACTGCTCTTTCCTTTACCTGGAAAAGTGCCACCGAAGCGTATGCGGGCTCTGATGGGGGGGGCGTATTCCACACAACAGACACAGGCACCACCTGGACAGCCGCCAACGGTACGGTTCCTTCAGCCCTATTAAGCCCCAATGGATCGGACATTGAAATTTTGGGTAATGGTACCTTGGTAGCTTTATCCGATCAAGGCGCCAAAGGGGTATGGACTTCAGCCGATCAGGGAGTAACTTTTACTTGGCGCCCGCAATCATTTAATATATATGGACCCAGGTGGCAGCAAAAATTGATAAAGCTGCCGGATAATTCCTTAATAGCCTCCACTTCTAGTGGTACGCAGCGTACCACCGATGGCATCAACTGGACACAACAAAATACTTCAGGTTTTACTTATATCACCTCAGGGACTGACCTGTACGGGCTAAGCGATGGAGTCAGTGCTACGCGCGTTTCAAAATCCATCGACCAAGGGGTAACCTGGGCACCCATCACGGTGAACGGCTTGCCTGCCAACTATTACGTAATGTATGCACTTAGATCTTCAGCCTCGGGCAACTTTTTTCTTGCTTTACAGAACAACTCAAACGGTTCGACAGAATATTGGAAGATAGATACCTCTGTTACGCCTTGGCTGGCCACCAAGCTTATCACCCCTTTAAGTGTACAGGGCAATGATTGCTCTGGTTTTTTCGAGTTGAACAATAAAATTTATGCATCCGATCGGCAGCAGGTCGCCATTAGTCCCGATCAAGGGGTGAACTGGACCACTGTAAAATACTTTCATGAGCAATTGGTGCCAATCCGACAGGGAACGGGAGGAATTGGATTGGCCACCAGAGGCGCGCTGGTAGTAACGCAGGATGATGGCATCAATTGGCGGAGCACTACACTGCCCGCTTCACAGTCCTTTGTGCGTGATCTGGCGCAGGATGCCGGTGGCAACTTCTACGGGGTGTGCTTTGGAGGTCCTGTAGTAAAGTTAACGAGCAAGCTTATCCTTACGGCCGCAGAACTGCCCCCGCCCATCAACTTCACCTGGCAGCCTTTGGGTGGCCCCAACGGAGGATATACGAATAAAATTGTAAAAAATTCCACCAACCAGATTTTTGCAAAAACAGGTGGTGCACTCTTCCGAAATAATTCTGCAACGGCATCTTGGGACCGGGTATCCATTACCGGCCACGTATATGATTTGCCTGACGTGATCATCGACAATGCCAACAAAATCTATGCATTGGACAGCTACCAATTAAACTACTCTAGTGACGGAGGAATTACCTGGACAAGGGCAGTCGGGGGATTTTCCGATGCACGAAAAATAATCAAGACTTCTTCGGGAAATCTGGTGATCACTTCTGGCTCTGGTATTTTAGTATCTACTAACGATGGTGCGACTTTTACCAAGCCCGGCACTGCCGCTTCAGGATCATTTGGTGCCATCAATGTGACCTCTACGGGTACGATTATGGCCACAAAGATTGAAAGCGGGGTTTCCACTTTATTGAAATCCACAGACAATGGTGCCACCTGGGCGGCTGTTACCGGGGTGGACCTCTCTGCCAACAAAGAGGTGCTATCCATTTCTCCTCTGGAAGCAGGAGCCATGGCCGTGGTGACCACGGATAATATTTACAAAACCACAGACGGGGGAGGTACCTGGATTTCTATAAAAGGAAACGTAACCACCATTTTTAATGATAACTACAATAGAAACTTTTCCAAGGTCTATATTTCGCCTACCAATGAATACTTTTTTTCCAATCAACTTTCGTTGTATTCCTCTACGGACAACGGCACAACCTGGACCAAAAAATCAGATACCCCTGTTTTCTTCACCTCGCTTTTGTGGGTGAGCGGTACGTTATATGCCAGCACCATCAGTGATGGGGTTTATCAATCTACTGATAATGGGGCCACCTTCACCACCTACCAAAACAATAAAGGTCTTTACGGGTTGCCGTATAACGGACTGGAACATAGTGCTAGCAAAATTTTTACCGCGGCTGGTGGTGGAAAATTCTATTCATCCTTCGATGATGGCCTAACTTTCAGTACAGTAAATTCCAATGTGTACACGGATTTCGTTTCCAAACTACCAAATGGCAATCTGGTTGCTTATGGAGGTGGCATTGCTCAATCCACAGATGGAGGCACTACTTGGACAACCTTGGCTGCTGATCCGGGCTACTATCGGAATTTGATAACACCTGACGGCACTACCTTTTATGCAATTAGAAATCTAAACGGTATAGATGAATTTGTTAAATCAACCGACCTACTAACCTGGTCTGTACAAACCGCCACGGGCATGCCTACAAACATTTACATCCAAACATTATCTGCCGATCTATCTGGCACCTTATTTTTTACCGGGTATAATAATGCTAATAGTCAGTCAGAATTGTACCGAGTTGCATTTGGCAATACAGTCCTTGTAAATGAAGTGGTTTCCGCAGGAAGCGTGCAATTTTCCAACAATACAATTGTCGCCTATAGCGGTGCGGGCAATATTCTTCAATCTACGGATGGAATCAATTGGGTAAAAAAATCAGCGCCCAGTAATGGGGGTGGTTTATTAATTACCTATAACAACTATTTTTTCATCAACGAAAAAGCCACAGGTGCTTTATGGCTTTCACGCGACCAGGGCATATCGTGGCAGAATATTGGAGGCTACGTAGGTGATGCATTTTTAAAAATAAAGATTGACCCTACCAGCGGGTATGCCTATGCGGTGGCCGAAAACCGGCCCGTGCTCAAGAGTTCGGCCATTGTATTGCCCAATGACAATACCCCTCCGGTGGTAACCACACTTAGCCCGGGCAATACCACCATCAATGTGCCGTTGAATTTTTCGGTAGCCATTACTTTTGATGAGCCCGTAAAAGGGATCACCGCCAAAAAAGTGCGCCTGTTGGATGTGGCCAACCCGGGCACCCCGTTGGAAATATGGGCCGCCCCAGCGGGGGTATTCAGCAACAACAATAAGACCATCACTTTTCAACCCACGGTAGCCATCAGTTACCTCAAAAATTATTTTGTAATTGTAGACAATGGTGCCTTCACTGATATTTTTGGTAATGCTTTCGCGGGGATCACCACCAACACCGGTTGGAATTTTACCACCCACGATCAGCCGGACACGCAAGCACCCGTGTCCACGTTTACCTCATCAAACCTTACCAAAGGGGCGCCCAATACCTTTGAACTGGCCGTGACGGACAATAAGTCCATTGCCACCACCAAAACGAATATCTTTTACCGCGGGATCAGCGCATTAAAATCGGCCGCCTTTCAAAATACCGCGATGACCGTTTCCAGTGGGGCCACTGCCACCAGCGCTAAGTTTACCGTTGCCGCGGCAGAGTCGTGGTACGATGCGATGGGGTTGGAATTTTATTTTATAGCCGAAGATGTAGCGGGAAACAAAGGGCGACTGCCGGCCGATACTGCGGCCTATTTTTACTCCTACATCGACTACACCACCTCAAAACCAAAGATTCCGGGCATCGCTTTTGGGGAGACGGAAACCAGCTATCGCATCATTTCGGTACCGCATAAATTGGTTGACACTCAAATCCTAACGCAGTTCAATGAACTGGGCGAGGCCAACAAATCAAAATGGCGGATGGCCACCTACAATGGCATCGACTATGACGAGGTGCCCGAAAAACTAAAGGACATCAGTCGAGGCAAAGGGTATTGGATCATTTTGAGAAGTTTTACCGATGTGTTTCTGGAGAATGCGATCACCCCGGACAACAACCGCAACAGCTTCTTTACCATCAACCTTAAAAAGGGATGGAACCAGATTGGCAATCCGTACACGGTGCCAATTTCCTGGGAGGAGATACGCACCGGCAATACCAGCGTAGGCGTACTAAAACAATTTACCAACGGAGCCTATACCAATGGAGATGTGATCGCGCCCTATGAAGGGGGCTTTGTGAACGTGACCCAGGATGTTGCCATAAAAGTACGCTTTAAAGGCATCACCACAGGAGGCCGCAAGGGCCAGATAGGCTCGGACTTGGCCGCGGACAACTGGGAGTTGCCGTTGGCAATTGTGCAAGGCGAACGGGGCAACCAGATTGGCGGGATAGGAATGAATGTGAACTCCAGCGAAGGGATCGATGCGTATGATGACTTTAACCCACCACCCTTTTTGTCGCGCGTAGAGCTTAATTTCAAATCGGCAACGGGGTCTGTTTTGGCCAAGAGTGTTGTGCCAAAGCAGGATCAATACCAATGGTCGTTTAGCGCGGTGGCGGAAAACAGTCAATCGGCCACCTTGAAATGGGACAACACTGCCTTTGGCAACAATGAGAAAGAGTTGTATCTCTTGGACGAGGTGCTACAGCAAACCGTCAATATGCGGAGCCAACGTGAGTACACTTTCAAGGGAGGGAGCACGCGTAATTTTAAAATTTATTTTGGCGAGAAGCTCGATGGTAAAATCATGCCCACCCTAACCTTGATGGGAGATCCATTCCCCAACCCGTCCAACGGTAAAGTCGCCATCCCTTTTACGATTCGGGATGTGGACCAGCGCACGCAGGTAAACATAGAGATTTACAACAGCCTGGGGCAGCCAGTAGCGGTACTTACCCAAGGACAGTACGACCCTGGCTTTTATAAAACGGAGTGGGTCAATGCACAGGCCAACATGCCCGCAGGCATTTATTTTTGCAAATGGGTCAGCCAAAACAAAGAAGGAAATATTGTTCACCAGATCAAGAAATTAATAATCCAATAAATTATGAGACACCTATTTATTTCAGCCCTCATTATTTTAATGATTGGTCAAGTTGGGGCACAGAGCCTCACCACTCGGTCAAGCGAGTTTCACCTTGATTTGAAACATGCAAAGAATGTGACGGGGGATATCCCCAACATCACTTGGGCGCAGCCTATTCCTGATATCAGTTTTTCACAAAATGGAAGGTTCCCGATCAAGGTCATGGTTGAGTCGTCCACCCCAATTAAAACGGTTACCATTGATATCCTCGACTCAAAAACCAATGAGAGCAAGGGGATGCAAAAACTTATCCCCAATGAAAATGAGAAGAATCAATTTCTTCTTGAGAAGAACCTGATGCTCTTGGACGGTGAGAACACGGTTCGGATCATTGCAGAGAATCAGTCTGGGATAAAAACCAATTCTTCGCGCAAGGTAAATGTTGGAGCGGAAGCCATTGCCAATGCCACCCGGTTGGATCGAACTGACTATGCCTTGCTGTTTGCCACCGACAACTACGAATACTGGAGTGATCTGGTAAATCCGGTTTTTGATGCACGAACCATTGCAGAAGATCTAAAAAAGAATTTTGGGTTTCAGGTGGAGATCATAGAGAATGCACCGCAAGGGGAGATCCTCTCTAAAATCCGGGAGTATTCAGAAAGAAAGTTCAAACCGATGGATCAACTCTTTATCTTTTTTGCCGGTCATGGAAATTATGACCAGGCATTTGGGGAAGGATTTGTGGTGACGACAGAATCCCTGCTCAATGATGAGGGGAAAACTTCGTATTTGTCGCACAACCGCCTTCGTTCCATTGTTAACAACATCCCCTGCGAACATATCTTTCTGACCATGGATGTATGTTTTGGGGGCACGTTCGATGAGGTGCTGGCGTCTGCGCGAGGTATGGACCAGGAAGTGTACAAGGAGCAGGGAAAAGTGGAATTCATATCACGAAAATTATTGAGCAAGACGCGCAAGTACCTTACTTCGGGAGGCAAAACGTATGTCTCCGATGGGATCAAGGGCCAGCACTCTCCCTTTGCGAAGAATTTTCTGGAAGCACTTGACTCCAAAGGAGGGAGTGACGGGATTCTTACCGTGCCCGAGCTTTTCTCTTTCGTTGAAAAATTAAAGAACCCACCCAAGATGGGCGGCTTTGGAAACGATCAACCGGGCAGCGATTTTCTTTTTGTGGTGAGGTAGAGAGTTTAGGGTTTAGGTTTATTTTAAGTAGAAAAAGCCTGATATAATTGTCAGGCTTTTTCTTTGAAATATTGGAGGCGATCGATTGTTAGTCTAACAATTTCAGATTCTTAGTTACAGGGTGGCTAATATTATTTTTCATTCCAGCCTTCCGCAATCAACTACATAATATCATCCACCGTTACCGCGCTTACCTGTTTCTGTTTTACCAATTCGTTGAACTTAGGAAGTTTATCTTTCATGATCTGACGCAAAGCGTTAAGCTGCACATCAATTTTCTCATTAAGTTCCTTGCTCACTTCTTTCACTTGTTCGGTTGGATGATAGTCGCTTCCATCCGCTTCATTAGCCAAAGCCCCAAGTTTATTATTCAAACGAATCGGGTAATTGAGTGGGTCCTGACCACTTTTGTTTTTGGTTTGGTAGAGTGCCTCTTCAATCTTTTTCATGTCGTCATTAATTGATTTGCCCATGTCCACTACATCTTTCATTTCCTTTTTGTCTTTCATTGGATCAGTTACTCGGCTAATTTGTTCACGCACGGTTCTGATATTTTTTACGGCCTTGTTCGTTTCAGAAAGTTTATCGCGAACGGCCATGGCAAAATCAAATTGCGCTTTGATGTCGGCAAGCGTGCCGGTGGTGCGCGGGTCTTTCACAATTTCAAATTCGGTTTCTTGCGCCTGTCCATTTATCGTAAGTCGTGCTTTGTACATTCCCGGAATGGCCTTCGGGCCGGTAAGCGAAGCACCCCACATAATCAGTCCATCAAACCCTTCCGCATCGGCATAGCGCATGTTCCAAATGTGACGGTTCATACCGGGCTTTATTTTCAGTTCTTCTTCCTTTAATTTCTTGTCGGGCTTGGTAGAGAATTTTTTGATCAACGTGCCATTCGTTTCTAAAATTTCCAACATGCCTTTGGTCTTTGCCGTGTCTTTCAAATAGTAATGGATCATCACACCATTGGGATGATTTTTTCCTTCCGTCTTGGATTCGCCACGTCTTCCACCCTGTCCGCCATTCATGCGATAGCTGGGCATTGGCTTAAATAAATGCACCTCACTTTTAGCAATAGACTCACTAAGTTGGTGCAGTGGCGTTAAATCATCGATCAACCAAAAGCTTCTTCCTTGCGTGGCCGCAATGAGGTTGTCGTTTTTAATGGTGAGATCAGTAATCGGCACAAGCGGCAAATTCAACTGGAAAGGCTTCCAACTGATGCCATCATCAAAGGAAATGTACATCCCAAATTCCGTTCCTGCATACAATAGACCGGCTCTTTTTGGATCAGCACGAACAACGCGCGTGAAGTGAGCGGGGTCAATCCCGTCTGTAATTTTCATCCATGTTTTTCCGTAGTCTTTAGTCTTATATAAGTACGGTTGATAATCCCCAGATTTATATCTCGTCCCTGCCACATAAGCGCCACCTTTCACGAAAGGATCAAACTCCACACTGTTGAACATCATCCATTCGGGCATGCCTTTGGGTGTAATGTTCTCCCAATTTTTTCCTCCGTCTTTAGTGATATGAAGAAGGCCGTCATCCGAGCCAGCTATGATCAAATCTTTTTCATAAGGGGATTCCGCCACAGCGAAAATGGTACAATAATATTCTACTGCGGTGTTGTCTTTCGTAATTGGTCCACCGGAAGAACCTAACTTCGTTGGATCATTTCTCGTAAGATCAGGGCTTATCAATTCCCAACTTTCCCCTCCATTGTAGCTCACATGCAAGTTCTGTGAAGCGGCATATAATTTTTTTGGATCATGAGGTGAAAAGAAAATGGGAAAGTTCCATTGAAAGCGGTACTTCGCTCCTTCTGCGCCCGAGCCCATAGGGTTATCGGGCCAGGCATTCACACTCCGTGATTCTCCTGTGCGATGATTTTTCCGTTCGAGATAACCATCGTAGCTGCCACCATAGACCACGTCCTCGTCCAATGGATCGACAGCCAAGTAACCGCTCTCCCCTCCTGCCGTCACTTCCCAATCGTGTTCGCCAATGGAGTAGCCATCCGTGCGGTGCAATACGCGTTGTGTTGAGTTATCTTGCTGCGCCCCATAAATGCGATAGGGAAAATGATTATCGGTAACCACTCTATAATATTGCGCTGTAGGTTGGTTGTAATAGGTACTCCAGTTTTCACCGGCATCAAATGAAATCTGAGCCCCGCCATCATCGGCAATGATCATGCGCTGATTATCTTCGGGGGCAATCCAAAGGTCATGGTGGTCACCGTGGGGTGCGTTGTAGGATTTGAAAGTCTTGCCACCATCTTTCGATTTGTGGTATGACACATTCATTACATAAACGATGTCTTCGTCTTTTGTATCTGCATAAATTTTTGAGTAGTACCAAGCCCTTTGACGCAAGTTGCGATCATCATTCATTTTAGTCCATTTCGTTCCGCCATCATCCGAGCGGTAAACACCTCCATGATCATTTTCAATAATCGCATAAACCTTATTAGAATTCACCGGTGAAACGGAAACGCCCACAATTCCCCAAATGCCTTTTGGCATTCCTTCATTAGTGGAAATATTTTTCCAGGTATCTCCTCCATCGGTGCTCTTCCAAAGTGCAGAACCTTCTCCCCCACTTTCCAAACTATAAGGTGTCCGGTGAATACGCCAGGTAGAAGCAAAAAGAATCCGTGGATTATTAGGATCCATGCAAAGGTCAACGGCACCGGCATCTGCATTGGCAAACAAGATACGTTTCCAGTTTTTTCCGCCATCCTCTGAACGATACACACCGCGCTCTTCCGTAGGTTTGAATAGATCACCAAGCACAGCGGCATAAACCAAGTCAGGATTTTTAGGATGGATGCGAATACGTGGAATATGATTTGAATTTTTTAGTCCTGCGAAAGTCCAGGTCTTTCCGGCATCAGTAGATTTCCAAATTCCGTGGCCAAAAGAAACATTTCCGCGCACGGTGGCTTCC
This sequence comes from Cytophagales bacterium, assembly GCA_027317105.1. GTDB lineage: Bacteria > Bacteroidota > Bacteroidia > Cytophagales > Cyclobacteriaceae > ELB16-189. Next base: position 18,484 of record DAHVFH010000046.1, on the reverse strand, counting down.
CCCTGGCCGGCATAGATTACGTTATTGTCCCAATCGCTAACGGCTACAGAACCTATCGAGCCACCAAAGAAACCGTCCGATATATTAGACCATGTATTTCCGGCATCGGTAGTTCGCCACACGCCACCACCCGTGGAACCGAAGTAGAACAAGTTGGATTTGCCGACAACACCCGTCACCGCTCCGGATCGACCGCCCCGATAAGGGCCAATGCTTCTCCACTCCAAAGCGTTGTATAAGTTTTCATCATACGATAAGGTGTTCTTTGCCGAAGGGCTGCTCTTCTTTTGAGCAAATGCGCCAATAGAAAGAAAACAAATAATGAATAGGATTAAATTTTTCATAGGAATAGTTTAGAAAAACGAGATTAATAAAAAATCCGCTAGATAAATAATGGTTTTTGATGAAGGGTTATTTTGCTCAAGTCGTGCTACCGCTCAAAGCGGTGGCACTACTAAACCACTACTCAAACGAACCCTGCAAGGTGCCCATGGAAATTTTGAAGAGGCAAATCCGCGGGAAGCGTCCGGCCACATAAGTAGTGCCACAAACGGCCAATCCACCATCGGCAGTGGTAGTCATGGACGCAATCTCAAAAGGATTGGAGAACCCAAGGTATTTGCTACCCGAGAATTTGAAAGATGTTTTGTCATAGGCATACAACGCGATCTGTTTGGATTTGGTGGTGCTGCCATAAAGAATGTAGCTTTTTGTTCCTAGCGTTATCGGTAATATCCGCACCGTGGCATTGGCTACCAATTCCGGAAAAGAATTCCCTGGAAGATCGGTCGCTGAAGTCACGGATGTACTGCTGATCCGGGCCGAAGGCAATAAGGAGTTGCTACCATAATTAAATAACGACACCGAATAATTACCGCCATCCAAAGAAAGGACGGCACTCATACCTCCGCTACTCTGTTGACCTTGCACTACCCCCAAAGGATTGGTCGATACAAGATCTGTGAATACTAAGGAGAAAGTGTAATTGTAAAATCCATTGAAAAAATATTGGCCTGCCGCATTCTTTCCAACTTGAAAGGGAAGTTGGGGTCCGGTGTGCACAAAGTGAGCGACAATGGGTGCATCAACATTACTTCCTGCCCCGATGGTATAGCCTTTCGATTGATTAATATTTCCATCGGCAGTAAGCGAGGAGATTACGCTTAGTTGATTTACGTTGTCATAACTTGACAAAAGAAAATTTTTTCCATCTTGTGCGGCTGCAGCGGGGTAGGTAGTCCCAACGTTAGTTTGATTGGTAATCGCTCCGGTTGCATCTATCTCGATTAATTGCGTTTGCAAACCTACCGCAGTCATACAAAAGAAATAATACTTGTCATTGAGGTACATTAGCTGCCCTATTGGGTCAACCAATTTTTCATCTACTTCCTGACCGGAAACAAAATTTCCAAACGCATCGGCTTTCATAATATAGGTGCCGCTAAAACTGGAAGTGGCCAGACTTCGGCCACCTAAAACCAAATAGCCACCATCAAGGGTTTGCACCATATCAATTGGGTAGTACGAAACGTTGAATTGGGTGTTATCAAATATTCGTGTGAAGTTGGATTTGTCAGCGGCAGGATCAGAATTGTTAGCACAATTCGTCAGCATTAAAATGGCAACAAGAAAGAGAAGGCGATTCAAAAAAGGCAACATGTTAATTCTGGTCTGATGATTTGAAACTACTATTTAAGAAACGCATCGGGAAAAGCACACCGGCCGAAATAACAATATTGTTTAATTTAAGATCGTCTTGCGCATCGCCAATTCCTGAAAGCTGATCATTGCTAAATCGGTTTTTTACATTCGTGATATTAGACATGCCCTTTTTGTAAGTCACATCCAACACCAATTTTACATTACCCATTTGGTAGTTGGCTCCGATGCCCCCCATGAGTCCCCAGTAATTGGTGAACAAATCTTTTGTGCCTACAATCAAAGGTTGACTCGCAATGTTGTTTGTTCCTCCTGAGGCAATATCGACACCCGAAACGGTTACTGTCTTCAAGGCGTTTATCAAGAACGAATAAAAAATTCCAGCGTGCACATAACCCCGCAGCCGATTTCCGACCACATCATATTTTAAAAGTAGTGGCAAAGTCATATAATCCAGACCTTGACGCTGCGAATATTTTTGGGAAAGCGATTGATTAGCTGCTTGTGTATTAATCCACTGAAATTGGTTAGAATATGTAATTACGTTGTGGCTGTAGGTTGGCTGCGTGCTAATGGACAAATTTTTAAATTGAAAGGTGACTTCCAAGGTGGCCTGACTACCTAAATCCTGAAAGCTTGTATAATTCTTATCGAGTGTTGCAGCCGCATAATTTGTCGCACTAATTACGGCATATCGTTTGATCGGATCTGCCTGAGAAAGATTAGTGCCTGCTTTGAAGCCCACCCAGAATTGTTTTTGCAGAAAAGTATTTTTTTTATTTTGACCTACACTGAACTTGGGTGCTTTTCTTCTGGTCTTGAGTTGACCGAACGTGCTCCACACAGTGAACATCATAGTCGTTATCAATAAAACTCTTCTCATCGTATCGGTTAAAATTATTTACTTTATAACGATCAGTTTTTTGGCGTCTTTCAGGAATCCGGATTTCAACCTATAAATGTAAACGCCTGCTGACAATTCAGCTACATTGGTCTGCACCACATTGGCTCCTTCTTGTCTCGTTTCGTTTAAAATATTTTTTACCACAATGCCATTTGAATCTATCAAATCAATTTGAACTAGATTGGCACTGTTAATCATAAAACTGATTGTCACATTGTCCTTGGCGGGATTTGGGTAACAATTCAATTTTCCGAAACGCTCTGCAACAAAACTCTGATTCAATCCCGTAATCACCTGCTGCGCCAGGGGAAGATAGTCATAATTACCAGTACCTTCTTCTTTAGGGCCGTTGAGAAAATTTTTAAAGAAGATGTCGTTATTGATCGTACTCTCATTCACCAGCATCCAGTCTTTTAATATATTGGAGTAAACCTGGCGATAATCATATTGCATTTCCACATTGTCTTGGGTGAGGTCAGGTACAGTGCCTACCATACCGGGCTTCACCCCTTGGCCAAAGATATAAACCGGGCCGCCTGTACCGTGGTCAGTGCCATAACTTCCGTTGGAATGTATCCTTCTGCCAAATTCTGCACCACCACCATCAAGCAATCGGGCGATGAGTTGAAGCTGTGGCGTAAGCCCATTGATCAAACTTCCTGCCGGAGCGTTGTAAGGATACTTTTCCGGATAGGTTACCGTAGAAGGAGGAGATTTTTGATACACATCATTAAGTCGTTGGGCATAATCCTTGGATTTCCCTTCGAGGCCTAGTATCCAATCTAGTTCCTTTCCGTAAGGCGAGTTGGTCAACGCGGCAGGTGGATATCCTCGCGGATCAATTCCCTGATCTTGAAATCCTTGCAACCCATTGACTAAGTCGGCAAAACTTTTTGGATCGTTGATTGAAATGGAAACAGGAATATTATTGGATTGATCGAAGATGAGGGAGACCTCACTGCCCAACTCAATCGCTAGAGGATCCAACATATCTGGACTAGGGAAATCATCAGGGTAAACTTTTGGCGCAAACTCTTGCTCGAGGTATCGCCCCACCCATCCGGATGAAAAATAATCATTGAAACTCCCGCCCATAAAATTAATATCGCGACCACGGAAGTGAGAGCCATTATTATTTTTATACGATACCCCCTGCACGATCGCCACCCTACCTTGATCATAAAGGCTCTTCATACCGATCATGTCAGGATGTAAACCTACCTGAGCATTGGCCGACAAGGTACTGTCGAGCGAAATCATTTTGCGTGAGCTGTTCTTTGCAGGGATAGCAATGTTTGCCCTGCGACTATAATACAAGTCGTAATCTTTTACCGGAATGAGTGTATTCAACCCATCGTTGCCGCCCAACATTTGTAAGATGATCAACACTCGGTCGTTGGTGCTTTGGCTAGCCATTCGGGTGAGTGCGTTATCCGCCATCAATTTCATTGGTACCCCTCTCAGGGTAAATGGAATTGCCGCCAGCGACATCTTTTTTACAAAGTCTCTTCGTCTCATTTCAGAATAGTTGATATTCGGGTGATTGCATCATTGCATTAAATAAATTCTCCAATTGACGCTGAACAACATCCATTTCAATCCCGGGGTTGTTCCATCGGAACGTCCACGTGCCCTCTGGATCCACGTCAATTTGGGGTGATTTTATGAATGCCGTGAGAAAGTAATTCATGCGCGCTGCTGTAAGCCCACTGTTTGCATCGGCTCCAGTGGTGAACGTAAGGTTATCATTCAACGGAAGTAAATATTGAGCCAAAGCAACGATCAAACTTTGGGCATTCGAAGCCACGCTATTTGAAAATTTATTCTTTACAAACCCGATGACATCAATGGCAAACATCCCTTGCGTGCCTTGGTTCTTACTTACCAGTTGATTGATATATTCATAACGTTGCGTGAGGTAATTCGTAGAAATCCAACTTCGCTGATAAATAGGCCACTGATAATAGGCCTCGTAACCAGCCACATCATCTGGTTCAAAAAATTTCATCCCCATAGAAGTAAGGGAACTGATCAACTGAGAAGTGATATCATAAAAAGGTTTTGCTGAAGCTACAGGATCTGGCAAAGTCAACCCGAACATTCGCATGGTTCCTGTCAGGATATCTATGGGCGCCTTAATGATGCCACCAAAGTTATCGTCATCCACGCCCCCTGCAGCATCGTAAAAATGCTGGCTTTGAAAAAGCTCTTCCAGTACCGGTTGCAGCTTGAAGCCATTGGCTGAAAATGTGGCAGCCATTTGCATGATGATCGTACTATCAATATCGGTAGTAATGTTATGATAGACGAAAAAACGATAAATCCTCCGACAGATATTTTTTGCAGTTTCCGGCTGGGCATATATCATTTCTATCAACTGGCTAGTCTCATCCAAGGCGCTAGCCTCGGTAGCATTCCCCGCATTCAACAATGTTGGGCTAGGTTGAATCACAGTACTACTGAATCGGTCACTGAATTGTTTCACACCATTATCGTGCGCTGATGCATTGGTGGCATTTCCCCGCACTGTGCCACGCGGCAGGTTTGTGTCTACATCGCGGTTTGAAAAATTGGTGTCCACCATCCAACCTGAAAGTACGCGAGCGCCTTGCTGTACATCCACCTCACGGTAGTAATAATAATCGCCAGCAGCCGTCACAGGCGGAAGCGATCCATCCAGGCCACGACCAATGGAATACAACTCCAACAATTCCCTTGCATAATTTTCATTTGGGCTTCCGTTCACATTTTGTTCCCCATCCAGCAACCGAAGCATGGCATTGTCTACCGTAATTTTTTTTGTTAATTCCTTAAAGTTGAAGTTGGAAGGTTGTGTTTTATCAAAGGCAAACAATCGATAAAGCTGATTTTGAAAATAGAGCGACCGACTGTTGTCAATTTTGCTTTGAATGGCGGTTAGCACCGTGTGGATAAAGAAAACAATTTTCTCACGTGTGGTGTAAGCCAATGCCACATTTGGATCAACACTGGTGCCGAGCATTTGGCCGATGAACCAGCCTTTGAAAAATTCTTGCAGTGTGCTATCCCCATTGTTGTTGGCGGTTACTCCCGATATCACCCATTCTGCATTGGTAGCTGGATCGATCGGCAATACAGGATCGGGAAGAGGTTGTTGAAAAAGTAGACCAACAGCCTGAAGAGCAGTAAGAGTAGCGAATGAGTCGATCTGTTCTTTTGTTGGGCCAAAGTTCGCCCGATGAAGTAAATGGGCTGCGCGTTTATACCCAAGTGTACCCGAAAATAGAGCTAAAGGCATGAAGTATAGGTTTCGGCCTCAATATATCCTTTTACTATTAGCTAGGTGTTAATTTTTAAGACAAAACGCTTTTTTTTCCGATGGTTAGGGGTGAGAATCTTTTAAATAGGTTCTATCTCACATTCAAACCGGAAGTGGATCGGTGATAACACCGACAATGTTCAAAGGCGGAGTTGCTGGATTGATTGCTTCAATCGTGGCTCTGATCTAACAAAAAACCCAATGCACGGCTGGGTTTTGTCACTAGTTACCAATTAAATTATTCTATGATGTCGACTAATTTACCTAACGTTCCATCGTAATGTTCAAAACTAATATAGCCTCTCGACTTACTCCAGAAGATGACCTTAATATCGCTCTTGTTATATGGTCGATTGCTATTGTCTAGTATAGTAATAACGTCTTGAAAAGATCCGTACGGAGTATTTATAGAAATCTCTCTGCATCCTTCAAGTTCATTTATTGGATAGCCCCTACCCCAAAAACTTCTCCCTGGCAAAAAAAACTCAAAATCAATTCCGCTAGGTTCACCTCTCCAAGATGCATAAATGTAAAGAAAAGATAATTCATGCAACCTGTTTGAGTTATCTACTTTATGGATTGCGGTTACCCTTAATCTTTCATTCTCCTTTGAACCTATTCCATCCGGAAAGGAACTACCAATTACTTTTTTTATCTCAAGTGTATCGTAACGCTGATTGCTTGAGTGAAAAACTAGTTTTTGTCCTGCAATGTATGGACTCCAGGATCTTTCACTTTCCATGAGATACGTTCTGTGTTGGCTACACGCTGTTGCAGATATCAAGATAAACATGTAGAAAATCAATCTTCTAATCATATCGTAGCTTTGTTCGCCAAGCATTTATCATTGGGGTAATGTTCCATCAGAGTTAATTATGCCTTTGTCAATTAGATATTGATAAAGTTTAGGATTTGCGTTTTTCACCTGTTCAGCGGTATAGAATTGAATGCCATGATTACCGCGGCCATCTTCATCCCCGTCGGGTAAACGGACATATTCAACGTTGTTCCCAACTCTCTCATTCTGAGATCCTAGCAACCCAGCTTTCCACCCCTTATTGGCTATCTTATCACTATTTCTATCTGCCTGCATGATGAAGATTCCAGGAATTGATGGAACCTGATTAGGGTGTTCCGGTGCGAATAATAAAATTTGAACTAAAGTTGGGTCAATACCTGAATCCAACAAGCCTTTTGCCATTCCCATAGCATGCCCTGCTCCATGGCTATGACCAATTAGCCTGATTGTTTCACCATCTTCCAATTTAATTTCTCCTGACTTAATCTTTTCAGCCAATATCTTACCCTCTACTTGGCCTCTACTAAACCTTTCGTCACCAGATGACCCTGGGCTGGACATACCATCAACATAGAATCTCTTCTCAGGCGAATCCGGAAAAGACCAACTTCTATTGAAGTCACTCCAGTAATCGTAGATGTCCCAACTATTCCAATTATCCTGATGTTCCCACGGAGGAGGTGTCTGCCTAAACGGATGCAATGTCTTTTCTGCTTGCCATGTTACATAGGCAGATGTCCGAAAACCATTAACATAGACAATAAGCTTTCCTTCAAAATCAATACCAATTACTGGATCATTCGCTACAAAAGAATATGGGCTGTTTTCCTCGTACACGCTCGCGTATTGATCTATTGCATTCCACCGTGCAATCGAACGATCATACATCCTAGCCCCATAATCATACCAACCCAGATCAAGATCATCCTGGAGCTCCTTGCCGTTGTAGAGGTACTTCTGCGGAGTGCTTTTTTCTCTCGAGTACGAGTTGAGGGTTAGACCGAACGGATAGTAATCCACCACCTGTACTACTGGTGACTTTATTTGCTCTACCGTAAGGTCATCAAAGTAAACTTCCACAGGTGTATCCTCTTCATTGGAGAGGTAAATGTACAGATATCCCGCCTGTTTTGCCACGATCAAGGCGGTGAGCTTTTCGTGCGGCACGCCCCAGCCATTGGTGACCGAAGCAGTAGTGCCATCCTCTTTCGCTGCCGTGCTTACGCGCACATAATTTGTCTGGGTTACATCACCGAGGATCGGCACATAGTCCCTGTCGAACATAATGTAGTTCAGGTATGCTTTTGGTCCATTGCCTGAGCTGCTGCCCTCGCCAGCCATTCCAGCGTAGGGGAATGGAGTTATCCCGTTGTCAATGTAGTTTGCTCCGTCTATCACCGTGCCAGCACTAGCCGTGCCAGCAATGATCTGCGCCAGCAGGTTCAGCATGGCAGGGTCGTTGCTTGCACTGGGGTCCACGTACTTGGCGTACACGGTCAGGTTGATAATGTCCCCCGGCATCACGCTGAGGGAGCGGGCGATGCCTGTCTTCTCATTGGCAGAGCCTGATAGTCGTTCGGAATAATGGGTGATGCCCGTATGGGTGTGGTCAAACAGTTTGGCGTTCACCAACCGTGCCTCATCCATACGCAGGAACTTGCTTTGTTCCACGTTTTGGTTGGCCGTTTCAAAAGTTGCGGTCAATTGCTCAGTCGCTGGTTTGGTAGTGAAGGTTGTCCGCACATTGCCCAGGTGGTCTTTTAGATGGTACTGATATTCGGGCCTCACCCCCGTCACACCCGGTGAGAGAGGCTTCATCACCACCCGTCCTTCCTCGTGGTTGATGAATTGTAAAGTATCATTTTGATAAATGAATTCGTTATTGTAGTCAGTGCGTTTGGTAACGTTTCCATTTTTGCTTAATTCTTGGACAAGTTTTCGGCCAGTAGCATCATAGACATAGTTGAGTTGCTCATTGGTACGGGTCACTTTCTCTGGCAGGTTCAGATGATTATAGGAAATAACAGTAACTCCCTTTAACGAGGCACTTTTAATGATTCCGTTAAATGCCTTGTTTGCAGTAATTTTAAAATCAAAATTATTGGCTTTGGCTGTTACTGTAAATACTTTAACACCGGTTGTATTAACCTTAGTGTTTTTTCCACCCACACGTACGTTAAGCGCGCCTGAGGTGCGAACCACATCCATCACTACCACATACATTTGTCCTTTAGAAACAACCGACTGAAGTAAAGTGGAAGGTGTACTACCCTGTGTAATTTGCAATTCGTTGGTTGTGAAATTGAGCCTGTTCTGAGTATCCGTTATTGTCCAGTCATTGGCTCCGTTATCAAAACTTCCGTTTATCAAATTTTCATCACCACCTTTGTTTTTATCCCACACCAGGTTTCCATTGGCATCGTAGGCATAATCATCATCCGTGTTACTCCCATCTACGAAGCCCTCCTCTTTATTCCCGGTATCGGTTACGGAGAGCAATTTATTTCCTGTGGTATTGGTCGTGCCATAATCGTAGGAAAGCACATCCATATTCGTTCCATCTTTTGCTTTTCGGGAAAGCGTCTGAATGTTACCATTGAGGTCATAGCTTATCCCATTCTCATGAAATGCAGTTGATGAGTTCCATGACGTTACTTTCCCCTGGTGATTGGCATCGGTGAGACGGTTGAGCGGATCATAGTTGAAAACATAACCGCGTTCCTTCACGTTACCTAGTCCTAGCCCTGAACTCCACTTAATCGCACTGATGTTGCCATTGAATTGGGCATTAGCTGTGAGACCAATATTGCTATTATAAGCCAGTTCCATCCCAAATAAATCTTTAGGTTCGGATACATCATCTGGATCAAGGTTCGAATTATTCATTCGCTCAAGCCAACCTCGAATGTTATACCGATAATCGATATGTTGCTTGAATGTGTTTCCGCCATCAACGGAGTGCAGTTTCTTGGTAACCAATTGACCCAACTCGTTGTATTCATTGGATGCCAGTAAAACCGAGTCTTGATTGTTAACTTTATGCCACGTTTCTAATAAACGATTGGCATGATCATAAACAAAAGATCTGGATACGAGTTGTTGCCTCCAATTGCCAAAAGATGAACCTAAAATGGCGATACTCCCTGAAGCGGTGTTAAAGGCCACATCAGCAAGTAGAGGATCAGTAACGGCAGTTCGCTGAAGGAGCAATGTTCCATTTTGATAATAATTGATATAACCCTGTTTACGCTCTATTCTAAAAATATCTCCTGCACGGTAGGGAAGAGCGGTTCCGAGTAGGTTTGTAGAAGTGCCATTTTCACGCACCAAAAAGGTGGCATTACCCTTTAAGTAGAACGCATGTTTAATAGTAGTCCAATTATTATCTGTATTGACAATTGAGAATCCAACGGCCATAACTTTGTTAGCCAGCACGGGCGAAAATTCAAACCAGCCATCGGTGCTGGCGGCTAGCGGCTGTGCTGAGGAAGCACCTGATGTATTCCATCCATTCCCGGTTACTGATTTGGAAAGTTGATCACCGAGTTGGTTCACATTGACAAAATCTTGCCAGCTCAACTTATTTGTAACATGGTTTATTTTGGTACGTAGCACCTTACCCACAAAATCATAAATGCTTGTACTGCGATCGATTCCATTTTTAAAGTTGTTAGACGCTGTCTGAATGACTCGATAGTGGTCATCATAATAGTTTACTGAGCTTAACCACGTGCTGTGTCCATCCAACACTTTTACTTTGGATCCTGTTACCTGCCCGGTTAGTCTTTTGAAATAAGTTTTCCTTTGCCCGCTCAGCTCATTTGCAACAAAGCAATACCGAGAACTATCCGCCAGTAAGGTCTTAAAATCGTAGTTATCGTAGTAAGTAACCGTTAGGTAATTACTAAAAGTTGATTCTTGCGGGAAGGAGTAATTGTTATAGCCGTGAACCTGGCCTGTGGCATTGCCGATGAATGTTTCGTACCATGCTTGATTAGCCGCTAGGTTGTTATAGTAATCGTTGACTATGGATTGCATGGTGATTAAATCTACAGTGTCGCTATAAAGTCCGGTTAATACAGGCCTATTAAGTGCATCATACTTGGTAAATAACCATTCTTCCTTCATACGTTGGTTGCCGTCTTGCGTCATCACCAAACGATCACGGTTATCGTAAACCATATACACCGGATCAGCACCCGGAACTTGCTTCATCGTCATTCGCTTGCGACCATCATAAGTATATCGAAATGCCCAACGCTCTAGGAAGTCATCTTTTGTTACATCCGTTGCACCATTTTGGTAGTACTCTGTTGAAAGTCTGTTTGTACCCTCTGGCGGAATAACACAAATCAAATTATTGAAATCATCATAGATATAGTACGTGCTGGCATAGTTGGTATCATTGATAGTTTGGGAGCCAGTGGCTTGAACTCGTTTTAAAATTGTTCTTCCTTGTTTATCTGAATATTCAATAACCTCGTGATGTTGTTCATCCTTGGTTTTGTTTTTCAAAAGTACGTTAGCGTCATAATAAGTAAGGCTAACAGCAAATCCTGCATTTATTTTCCCAAAGGGGAAAGTCGCATCGGCCGGAGTGAAAGTCCAGAGAAGTACTTCATGGGCTGCGTTGAATTCGTAAGCTTTCTTAATTGTTCGGTCAGTCGAGGTATAACTGTTTAAATTATCCGGCTGCCAAGGTGTGCCGGGCGCACCTTGCTTCGTCACTCTATTGAGGGGGCTGGGTTCGAAAATAGTTTCGCTAAAGGGACGTGAATCAATGGCTATTTTGCTGCTTGGGTCGGAATAAAAATTACTTGTCAGTTCACCATTGATGTCAAAAGTTCCAGTTTTATATCTTCCATCAGCGTCCTCCGAAACGATTGGAAGGTATTTTTTTTGTTCCCGATTGAATTGATCATATTGAATTGGTTGGAATAAGTCTTTGCCCGAGGGGCTTAAGTTTTTGCTGACGTTCTGGATTGCTCTCCCGTGGCCGTCTAGGTATTCAACAGTTTGCAAATAATCCGAGGAAGACAGGCGGTACAGATCAGTGTTATCGAAAATGCCCTCCCTAAGAAAATTCATCGTACGCACATAGTTAACAGCCTGGCCATCCATTTCGTCACCCACATTTACCACATTTGATGTATAGTTTCCAATTGTTGGACTTGCTTTAACTCGCAATTGGTATTGGCCTGGCCTTTGGATCAAAACACTATTTCCATCTTCTCCTGACATTAAAGACCCATTCCTCAGCCATTGATATGTATAATAGTTCGCGTTAGAAACTAGGGAGGTATGATCGCCATAACCAACAAAAGCGGCCCCATTGAAAATCGGATTGGGGATTGGATAAACAATCATTGTAAATGGTGAAGAATTCGAAGCAGCACAGACTCCATTAACGACACTGACCCTGAAATTAGCACTACTTGTTACGTTGGCCGAATAGGTTTCACTCCCTGAATTTGGAATAGCCAGCCAATTGGTGCCGTCAGTAGAACTTTGCCACTCGCTTACGTTACCCAAATTGTTCGCTATAACCAGGTTTGAATTAATGCTTCCGTACCCTTCATTGGTACCAGAAATATTACCGGCAATGGATGGTGCATCAATTATTGTAGAAACCGCTTGCGTTGTGTCGCCCATGCAAAGTCCGTTCTTGACAACCAAATGAAATTGATAATAACGGTTTTGTATTGCGCTATTTGTCAATGCAAAGGAATGGATGGAGGAGTTGCTTGAGGCTTGAGGCTGCCAACCACTAAAGCTGCCGGTTGCGCCATCTTTGTATCTCGATGACCAATGTACCACATCGCCTGCGTATCCTTGTGCTTGCAGCGTGACATTTGCATTGTTACAGAATTCATTAGTGATTGGTGGTAGAACGTAACCTGCATTAGTTGGGCTGTAAACGGTCATCGGATTTCCCGTGAACGCATAAACGGAAGGACAAACCCCATTCTGTACCTTGGCACGATACTGGTATTCACTTTTCTGACTTTGCTGCGCATCACCAGAAACACCTAGCTGTGAAATATCTTGTGTGCTTATTTGAGACCAGGCGGACCAACCAGACCAAGATCCATTGTATGACCGGGCACTTAATTCCCAACTCAAAACACTTCCTGTCTGATTACTTAAGGTAAGGTTAGTTATCGCCTCTGAACAAAAACTTGTGGCCTGTAGGTTAAGGTCTCCAGACTGGGTAATGCCGTCCACTTTTATTGTTATTGGTTGATTATACGCCACTTCCCCGCAACCTGAGGTTACCTTTCGCCTATAATAAAGGGTTGACGAAATTACACCAGGGTTGAATGTGTCGGTAGTTGCAGATGGAATGAGAGTCCAAGGATCCGCACCATTTGTGGACGTCTCCCATTGATAAGAATAACTCCCATCACTACCAGAAGCAGGGGTTGAACTTGATAAAATATTTGCTGGATTCCCTACGCAGATTTCTTGAGAAGTCCCAACCACACCAGCGCTAAGGGATGGATCAATTTGAACAGAAGTGCTTTTACTTTTTTGGATTGGTTCCCCATATTGATTGGTACCCTGCTCATAAGTGTAGGTAACTGTCTGAGGTCCGCTGTCGGTCCATTTGACCTTGATAGTTTTAGCATCAATTACCTGAGTGATGATACCTGAACTTACATCCCAACTTGGATTGGTTCCTGTTATGCCAAAAAAAGAAAAGACGGCCTCTTGGTTAAGACAAAGAGGGGAAGTGCCATTAATGCCACAATTCTGTGAGGTAATGGAAACCGTAGAGGTATTGGCGGTGCAACCGCTACTTGTAATACTTGCATAATAATTACCGACTCCTGCCTCATAGGTAGCATTGGTGGCACCTGGGATTAGTCCGCTATCATTATACCATTGGTAAGTAAACCCAGTACCCGCATTGGCGGCTAGAAGTAATGTACTTGCACTGCAAATGGTCTGATTGCCTGAAGGTGTTATAGCATTTGGTGGACCCGATACAGTAACGGGTATGGAATAATGATAAGTCTGTGGTTCTCCATATTGATTTGGCGGTTGGCTTCGGGTAAAATATAACGAGACGGTCTTAGCACCTGTGGTAGACCACGCCACGTTTACAGAATTGCCGGCTCCAGTAATAACTCCATCACCAGCATTCCAAACCATGTCCTCACCAGCCCTTCCGAAATAGGTGTAAGTATTTGAAACGTTCGCACATACCGTTTGTGAGCCACTGATATTGCAAGTGGTATTCGTTATGGATATAGTATTACTTATGCTCGTGCAAGTGCTCTGGGTGACAATTACATAATAATTTCCTGGCACGCTTGTGGTGTAGCTTGAACCCGTGGCTCCGCTCAAGGAGCCTGTATCATTGTACCACTGATAAGTATAGAATTGACCGGTCGCAGCGTTTAAAGTTACTGTGGCGTTACTGCACTTGACCGTCTCTCCAGCACTGGTTATCGAAGCGTTAGGCCCCCCTACAGTAAGATCCAAACTTGCGGAATAGATAGGAGGGTCTGAACTGCTTTGATCCTTTATCAATTGATATTCGACCGTAACATTTTGAGGCCCTGGAGAATGCCAGACCACAACAATGATCCTTGTTCCTTCACCCGAAACAATTTGCCCATCACCGGATACCGACCATGAAATAGCGGTAGATGCGAACGGGCTAAGTTGATATTGCCCCTGCGCATTGACACAAACTGAAGTAGGACCTGTTATTCCACCCCAGGAATCTATCACACCCAGAAATACCGATATGAAAGCAAGTAAGAGATTTTTCATCCTATTGTTTTTTATATCCATATTCAACCTGCTTCACAATGTTTCCTTTGTAATCAACAATTCGGTATAGACGACCAAAGGGATCGTATTCATAGAATGCTGGAACATTGTTTTCATCGCAGACTGAGGTTAGTCCCCTCAACGGCTCATAGGTGTATGTTTTCATGACTGCATTGGCCGGATAAAGCTTTAGATCATCAATGATTCCAGAGCCAGATATTGAAATAGAAGTGATAAAAGAAATCTCTTTTTCATAATAAGTCCAGCCATTGACGGTGATGCCGGGAGAAAGAGCCAAGGCATTCACCAAGACATTTCCACCACTTTTCATCCAACAACTGATTTTATAAGTCAGCGTGTTTGACAAACCTGACTTGACAAGATTGCCGGAGGACAGCGAATAACTAAGGGTGCCTGTAAAATGATCTGAGGTGTTGCGAGCTGATGGTATATTCCAGTTTCCATCGCTGTCGTTTTCAAAACTAGTAAAAGCGATTTCCGAGGCGTCACTGTTGGTCACTTCTGCAATCGGGTAGAGGTTGCCGTAACCCCAAATATAGGAATGCTTAACATCCGTAATCTTTGATTGCGAAACCAGCCGATTGTTCTGATAGCTAAACTGAGCCCTCGATTTATAATATGTATTGTCGCTTAACAAAGCTGTGTACTTTCCATTGTTGATAGTTTCATTATTCGGGGATGCTAAATCTGAACTAGTTTCAAGAATCCATACTTGGCTAGGGTGAAAAGATTGAGGTTCATAATCAACAACTTTTCCGGCGATTAGATTTGGTACATTGTTTATGGTTTTCCAGGTTTGATCTTCAATTACGGGATTGAAAATATGAGCGGTAACTAGGGAATTGATATTGTTTAGCCCTGAACCGGCAATGGCGTAGTCTTGAGGGTACTTGAATGATTGAGTAAGGACTGATCCGTCACTTTGAATCGTTTGTTTGGAAGTTACATACGGATGGTTCTGTGGACGGTCATAAAAAAAATTAGTCGTAGTTACGAGTTCTTGATTGCCGCTGTAGTTATAGTTAGTCTCTTGTGTTGAATAATTCCATTCTTGCCGGTTCATATATCGCTGAGCAGCAAAGTCGGAAATTAGGTACGCATCGTTTTCAACTAATTTTTTTTTGCCGACTTTTACATTG
Source organism: Cytophagales bacterium (assembly GCA_027317105.1). GTDB lineage: Bacteria > Bacteroidota > Bacteroidia > Cytophagales > Cyclobacteriaceae > ELB16-189. Next base: position 2,882 of record DAHVFH010000046.1, on the reverse strand, counting down.
CGCTGGAACTTAAGAAAGTTTGTACTCCTAAAATATTTGGTTGTCGTTTGCCGGAGTGTGTCCCCACTTTGATTAAGATCAAGTTGATTTAAAAGCCTGCCTCTTCGATTGTCCCGGCTGTCTGCAGGTGCAAAGGGAAACGTGTTTCCACCAGAATCAGGCTCTGAATCAGCTGCTATATATTTAAAAACCGAAGATCCGTTTTCGCCATTTTCCCCATAGATCACTTTTATTTGTTTATAACCAATGTGGGTTCCGTCACCCAAAGAATTTTTTGGAACCGAGATGGCATTGTCCTTTGGGCAATTCACCCCAGTAGGTACTCCATCCGACCCTGTAACGGTGCCAGTAATTATTGTATTGAAATAATAAACAGGATTGTTGATCAATACACCACTGGAAATCAATTCACCATTATCATCTAAATACTTGTATTCAAACTTTTTTGTGTTGATCAAAGTATTGTTGAAATCATACTTACGCATTGACTTTATTCTCGCCCCTCCAACAAATGGGGTTGTAGAGCCATCTACAGTACGTGACCTTGCAATATTCACAGTGATATTTGCCGCAGAATGGGTTGTGCTTGAAATATAAGTTGCGCTAGTAAATAGTTGGTAAGTGCCCGGTTGAAGAATTTTATAAATAGGTCCAGCGTTATTATCAGAGGTAGTTGTTCCACCGCAATACCCAGCTGCAACTATATTGCCATCCTCCTTGGTTAAAGTGGCACTTGCGTCAGCGGTTTCCGTAGGGCCTACACACCCACAATTAATTATAATTTCAACAGAGGCAGCTTCTGTTAAAGTAAAAGTTTCTGAATCATCGGGACCTTGTGAGGCGGTCGAAAGACTGTGTGCTGAATAAGTTTCAGTATAATATTCCGTGGCCTGAAAATGTCCTACTTTCGAATTATCGTGTGCTTCATAGTCAAATTGCGTACTGCCTCCTGTTGGATAGGTAATTCCAGTGAGTAGGTACGTAAGGGTACGCTCTGGATCAGTTTCCCGTGTACCCCCTTCGCTATAATAAATATAAGTGCCGTCTGGCTTGATGATATATTTAGGGATCATTTTGTCTACAGTATTAGCGTTGTAAAAACCCCAATGGTCTTGTGAGAATGAATCCCTGCCTGGCATCTGTTGTGCTTCGTTATAAGTGAAACTGAAGGGAGGTAATCCTGATCCATCCGCTCCAAATTCAGTAACGCTCAGAAGTTTAAGACGAGAAACAACTGGGTCAAAGTCGCCATAATTAAAAACAAAATACTTTAGTATTTCTCCAGCTTTATTTCTGACATTGATTTGGCTTAATGTGTGCCCACCCTCCAAATCAGATCTTGTCGTATTTGAGGTGATAAATTCAACGTAACCATTGCCGAAATCTATTTTGGAAATCAATTTTTGATCACAACTAAAGTTGTTGACGCTACGGAGGTTGTAGGAAGGCGAACTAAAACAATATTGAGTAGTAAAATCAATTACATTGTAATTTGGCATGATTAACGTTTCCGGGGTAAACAAGTCATAACTTATTCCTTCTTCATTTTCATAATAAAAAGAAATAGTGTCCGCACGATCCGCAGAAATAACCCTTTGCAAATGCCAGGCGGAAACGGTCGTTGGATAGGTTCTTTCATCTGAAGACACCGTGGTTAGATCCTTGCCTCCAATTGTGATTCCACCCGATGCCGCCTCACCATATAGGTATTGTGTACCGTCTTCGGCAAATATCTTCCAATATTGATTTCCAGTATCAAATGGTGACTCTATTGTAATTGACTTGTAATCCTGAAGAACAATTTCTGAATTGTAGGTTAGGTAAAATTTGCCGGACCCATTTGGTGTATTGTAATAATACACATCGGATTCAGTGTCTATTTTTCCATCTGAGGCAGCTATTAAATAGAATTTATCAGAAAGAGATGTTCCATCATCGATTTTATTGCCGATACTCAAAAAACCATTAGTGCCTTCATCAGCCAATCCTCTGACTGATCTTGAAATATCCCCTCCATAATTTAAAGCCCAACCCAATCCAACCCATGAAGCCACATCTCCTACCTTTATTCCCGAAGCATGATAACTAATCGAGATTGGAATATTCGCTGACCCTTTCTGAATTGTATACAAGGGTATACTTATCTGAGGGGTACCTGTATAATAACTTACAGGTATATCAGCAAACTTTGCCAAAGCTGCAGAATTTGGAGCTGGTTGGACAGGAGTCTGAATTAAATCCGTGCTTTGACTTCGTCCATTTACAGCCAATAATAAACTCATTGAGAAATAAAAAAGAAAACCTTTGCGATTCATATGTTACGTGCCAGATTTTGATTTTTTTTGTTACCGTATCAAATTCCTATGCTATTATTTTTTCTATTACGAAAATACTTCCTAGGCATTTCATAAAAAGTTTAATCTTAATAGGATTGGTACATGAAATCATCTACTGCAATTTGAAGTATTGCCGGACAGATTTTATTTGATTTTAAATTGAAACCAATTTCATTTTTAGCGTTAACACAAAAAAAATTACATTGATTGATGGTTTTTAAAAAAAATATTCCTCGCACTGAATGATTTATTGTTGCTGTGCATACCTAGTGATCTCGATAAAGTCTTATCTTCGTACGGAAACTTTTCTGCGAATAGGCTGCTACCAATTTGAATTCTCACCTAATTGCAGGCGGCATCATTTTGCAATCTTATTTCAATGAAACATCAACTCAAACCATCACATTGGAACTGGAGAAACTCAGTATGCTTTGCTGCCTCTCTTTTGGTTTTATCCTTTCCTGTTTGCGCACAGGATTCTTTGCTTCAGGCCCCAACCCAGCAAGCAGACAGCATAATTAAGTTGGGCAACCATCACCTCGATGC
>DAHVFH010000029.1 GCA_027317105.1 Cytophagales bacterium | reverse complement strand
GTGTCACTCGTTTTATTTTGATTCCGACAAGCACCAAGATGAATAGTGCCACAAAGCCGATTAGGATGACTTTTACAATTTTGTTTTTCATATTTATTTGTTTTTGCTCCAGATTGCATCTGCCTTTGCAATGCGATTAGGAAGCAGTTTGAATAATATTTTGGCAACAGGATTTGAAAACACATATGTCTTTCCATTGATCGCGGCAAAATGCTTTCCGCCTTTCACATCAGTTTTGCCCGTGCTGACGGCAAAGGCGCAATGTCCGTTGTATTCTGCTTGTTGTTCCATATATTTCAGATTTTGATGTTTAATTGATTTCTTCCATTGTTTTGATTGGCCTTACTTCGATGCTTCCCTTTGCAACCTGAAACAAGGGATTCGCCTTTGCAATTTCAACGGCCTCCGAAAGGTTATTGGCCAACACATGAAAGTATCCTACAATTACCTCCTTGCTCTCGCTGTAAGGGCCATCTTTAAAAACGCCTTTATTACCCTGCACCAGCACCCCGCTAATCTCAAGAGGCTGCGCCCCTTTTAGTTTGCCTTCTTTCACGAGCTTGCCAATGTAGTTTCCAATTTGAGTTACGTGATTTTGTTGTTCCTGAGGCGATAACCCGGCCAGATGATCGCCCTCTGTTTTTACGAATAGCATAAATTCTTTCATATTTTTTTAGTGTTTGTATACCCCTAAGTAACCTTAGGGGTCACAAAAGGGACATGGGTGACAAAGATTTTTGAAAACTATTTTTAGAATACTGACCTGCAGTGCAATAGCCTGATTTTGAGGTGCTTCTTTTCCTTTTCATTATGCGAAAGGGAAATGGCTTTTTCAAAATAGGCAATAGCTTCCTGATAGTTGGGTTGAAGGCAACTCAATTCAGCGAGGGTCGAGTAATAATGGGGATAGTTCGACAACAAAGGGTCAAATCGAAGTGCCTTCAGTTCATTTAGTCCTTGATTAATTCCATGTACTTTTGAAACTGCTACGGCTTTATTGAGTAATACAATTGGCGACTGTTCTAGTTGCAACAAAGTTTCATACAAGGCTAAAACACTCTCCCAATCTGTCTCCTGACCGCTCTTAGCGGTGCAATGATGTGCTGAAATAGTTGCAAGTATCTGATACTTGGAAACCTGATCATCTTCAATTGAGCGATCCAGATAAGCTATGCCCTGACGGATATATTCGGAATTCCAAAGCGTACGATCTTGCTTTTCAAGACTGATTAGTTCTGTATCATTGTTTTGCCTCGCTTTAAATCGGGAAGCGTTCAGTAACATTAACGCCAGCAATGCCCACACCTCACTCTTCTGTTTAATCTGTGGATGGTCAGCAATTAGTTGAGTAAGACGGATTGCTTCCCTACATAGTTCATATCTAATGCTATCTCCTCCAAAGGAAGCGTTGTAGCCTTCACTGAAAAGCAAATAGATTGTTTCTAGTACTGCGTTCAATCGATTGATCAAATTATTTCCTTCTGGTACTTCAAAATCAACTCTGTTTTCTCGAATGATGCTCCTTGCTCGCACCAACCGTTTGTTAATGTTGTCTTCAGATGTAAGAAATGCTCTTGAGATTTCAGAAATACTAAAACCACAAAGGGTTTTTAACGTCAAGGCAATTTGAGAATCGGCACTGATCGAAGGATGGCAGCAGGTAAACATCATTCTTAGTTGATCGTCAGCGATATGAGTGTCAGAAAAAAACTCTTCATGAGTTGGCTCGGCAACCTGTTCCATAGTCTGTTGAAAAACAACGCTGGATGAATATTTCAGCATGGCTCTTTGCTTCCGCAGAAAATTCAAAGCTTTAAATTTGGCTACATGATACAACCAACCCGCGGGATTCTCCGGCACACCTTTATACGCCCACTGGTTCACGGCTTCGGTCATGGCCTCCTGCACTACGTCTTCAGCGGTCATTATATTATCTGTGCCTAGGATTCTTGTCAGCACAGCAATCAGCTTCCCTGATTCATGCCTGAATAGGTGATCTACGAGCTGGTGAGCATGTTCAAATTCTTTCTCCAAGTGGAGTATGTTATGGTTAAATAGTACTATGAATACTTCAAATCTAATAAGAAACTGAATAAAATAAACTCAAGATTGTTTGTTAGGTTAGGATTTGGCTCTTGCCATAACTTAGGTGTCGCGATGAGATTGTGTAGCTATGGCATGTTCCAAATGTGCAGGGGAAGTCGAAGGACAATCTTCCTGACTTCGACACTTTTTTATCGAACTGTTAAAAAAAAGTTTAAATAGGTATAAGGGAAGCGTGTTTTTAGTTTTGATTTTGGTGTCTCACGAGTTGTTTTTTAGCTTCCTGTGCCCGTCAGGTCTTTCGGCCTTAGGCAACTAACATCTCACCATTACAACTATTTTAAAAACTCAAAAACTCATCTTATGGCTCTGCGAAGAATTGAGAATTGGATGTACTATCCTAAAGCTTTAATAATCTTAGCAGGAACACCACCCACAATGGTGTTAGCCGGAACATCGGAGTTACTACAGCACCAGCGGCCACAATAGAATTTTCTCCAATGGTTACGCCCGGCAAAATAGTTGCTGCCGCACCTATCCATGCATTGCGCTTCACCAGGATTGGTTTGGGAAGAACTGTTTTCCGGTCGGTTGGATCGATGGGATGATTTTCCGTGACCAGATTTACCCGTGGGCCGATTAGTACATTGTCTTCAATGGTGATTCCCCCCATGTCAATAAACGAGCAAGCATGGTTGATGAATATATTTTTACCGAGGGTAATAGACCTGCCGAAGTTGGTATAGAATGGCGCAAACACCGTGGTCGATTCATCGATGGTTGAGCCAATCAGTTCACTCAATCGTTCTCTGATTTGGTTTACATCGGTTGATGAATTGAGCGCACTGGAAAGCCGGATTGCACGAAATACCAGTTCCATGAATTTATCATAGCCAGGGTCGGTTGTGCGGATGGGTTCTCCTGATCGCATCCGTTCAAAAATATCCTTAATTTCAGGCATAGTTGTTTTGTTGTTAACTCACGCTAAAACTAAGGTAAATTCTGTTCGCCATCACATCTAGCGAAAGCGTAAGCTTGTAATCTATTTTTCAGAAGGCCCAAGCGAGACGCTTGAACCAAAACGAGGTTGTTAACGCTAAATTAAACGTAGACCGTGTTATCAATATCTCAAATCCATTAAAAAGATCAAATAAAATACGGTTCACTGTTTCTCAACCTTTCCGTCCTTCATTACGAAAATAACTTTTTCCATCGCTTCAATTTTTTGAAGAGGATCACCCTCTATTGCAATGATATCCGCGAAAGCGCCTTTACTGATTTCGCCAATTTGCCCTCGCTTATCGAGAAGGTCAGCCGCCACGGTAGTAGCCGATTGAATCGCCTGCATCGGAGTCATGCCGTACTTCACATAAAAACTAAACTCCCGTGATTGCGGAAGTTTCTGCCAATCGAAGCCTCCGGCATCCGTTCCGAATGCAATCTTCACACCTTTCTGCACGGCCTTCTTAAACTGAGGTTGCAGCGCCTGATACATCTGCAGATAACTTACCGATCCTAATTTGGCGCGACCTTCCGAAACGTAATCCACCACCATAATCGTGGGAACCCAAAACGCACCTTTCGCAATCAACAGATCCATGCATTCTTCATTGATACCCGTGCCGTGTTCAATCGATCGGGCGCCAGCTTTCAAGGCATAAAGAACGCCATCGGGTGTCATGGCATGCGCGGCCAGCATCTTGCGCGATTTGATGGTCTCATCGGCTACTGCTGCAATTTCTTCTGGCGTAAAATTTGGAATGCTGCCAAACGTGCCATCTGATTTTTTGTAATAACCTCGGTCGGCATAAATTTTTATCCAATCGGCACCGTAGCTGATTTGCTCGCGTACCGCTTTGCGGGCTTCCTCGGCACCATTCACTTCCTGAATTCCTTTTGGCATGTGAAGATCCCAGCTGTATTCACCGTTGCCAATCGGATAATGACCATAGGTATTTATGCCTCGCGTGGCCACATACATCCGTGGCCCCGGAATTATACCGTTGTTAATTGCTTTCTTAACATCCACATCGGCATACATTGCTCCTTCCGTTTCCACATCGCGCATCGTGGTGAACCCATTCATCAACGCAGTTTTACAGGCCACACTCGCGCGCAGGGCCCGATAAGGAATGCTCTCCTTCAAAACTTGAGCGTCATACTCTTCAGCCGTGATATCACCTTGAAGCAATACGTGGGTATGGCAATCAATCAAGCCCGGCAAAACGGTCTTGGACGAAAGGTCGATCTGGTTTGAATTAGCAGGGATCTTTCCCCAATCAATAATTTCTTTGATCAATTTCCCTTCTACGACAATCGCTTTTTTCCCAAGAGATCGTTCTGATTTTCCGTCAATTAGGTTGCCGCATTTAATGATGGTAGTTTGGGCCACCGCCACAACCGGAAAAAGAAGAATAAGTAAAAGGAGGTTTTTCATACTGGGTTTTTTTTGTTTTTCTAAGTAAGCGAAGTTTGACAGACAAATAAAAGTAGCAAATGAAAGTGTAGTTTAGAAAAAAGGTTTTCTTGTCTCCAGCCCTAATAGGAAATGCCTAAACAACGGCAGATACAATCAATATCAATCAAACAAACAAAACATGGGAAATTTGGCGTTCCTCCTTTATGAATTGTTCATCGTATCCGTCAAACCTCAAAAGGAATCCCTGTCTGTTTTGAAATATCAAGTAAGTCGTTAACTACGGCAGGTAGTAAGGGGATTCCTTCTTTTCTCCGAATCGCTTCTTCCTGATGCTCAGGGTCACCGGGAATTAGCACACCGTTTGTTCCACTGGCGGGTTTTGTATTTCGGAAAACTTCAATCCATTCATCGATTCGTTTTTTAAATTCAGTCACATCCATGAAGCCATCAATTTCCATCGCGCCAAAAAAATGGCCAATCCCCTTGCCTACACTTCGCGATGGAATTTCCTGCCGCAAGGCGAAAGGTGGGGCAAATGGCCCCCAGTTGGCACCACTCAATACCGAAGTGAGAATATCCACCATCGCAGAAAGGGCATAACCTTTGTGTCCGCCTAATTCACGATCTGAACCTAGCGGAAGTAAGGCACCCCCATTGATCATATCGCTCGGATCAGTGGTCATCTCCCCTTTATCGTTGATGATCCAACCTTTAGGCACGGGTGCTCCTTTGCGTTTGGCAATCTCAATTTTTCCATACGCTGCGGCACTGGTAGCCAGGTCAATAACGATTGGTAAATTTTTCAGCCCAGGGAAAGCAATGGAAATCGGATTCGTGCCAAGCATTCGTTCTGCCCCCCACAAGGGCGCTACCAACTTTGTAGTGTTGGTCATCGACCAGCCAATCATGTCGCGCTCCAAGGCTTTGAAAGAATAATAGGAAGCAATGCCATAATGGTTTGTATTGCAAACACTCACCCAGCCGGAGCCATGTTGAGCAGCTTTCTCCATGGCAATCTCATTTGCTTTTGGCCCCACCACAAGCCCTAATCCATTGTCACCGTCAACAGTGCAGACGCTTTTCTTATCACGGATAATTTTAATGTTCGGCTTTGCATTTATTTTTCCCAGCGTGAGCATATCAAAATAGGTATGCAACCGCGCAACACCATGCGAATCGATCCCTCGCAGATCAGAAAGACTTAACACATCGGCTGCCTGCTCAGCATCTTTTTTAGAAACCCCAAAGTGGAGGAACACCTGAGTCGAAAATTCTTTAAGATAATTGGAAGAAAATGTTTGCATAGCAATTCAAAATTTAACGTTCAAAATAAAAATTTAACATTCCATTTTCTTTAATTTTGAATTTTGAATTTTCGAATTTTCAATCTTGGATTCATTGCCAACTTAAAGCCGAAAAATATTTTCCATCGGCACCCATTTCTCTCCAGGCTTAGTGTTTGGAAGTGCTTGTTGATAGTTCCACATCAATTTTTCCCATTCCTGTACTTTCGAATTTTCGGCATCCGTCTTCGATTTCTTTTCAAAGGAAAAAGATTCGTCCGTTTCGATGATCATCATTAACCGATTTCCTGTCCGGTAAATCTCCATCCGATTTATTCCAGAATCACGAATACTCTTCAAAATTTCAGGCCAAACTTTTTGATGATAGGTTTCATATTCGGCAATCAACTTTGGATCGTCCTTTAAATCGAGTGCTAAACAAAATCGTTTGGTGCTCACACCGTTCGGGGTTTGATCTCGTATCCTTTCCAACCGAAATAAATGACCACCAGAAAGCAAAAGAACGGAATGATCATCGCTTGTTGGATTCCAATCGTATCCGCGATCACCCCCATAATTGGTGGAACAATCGCTCCGCCTACAATCGCCATGATGATAAGGGAGGAACCTAATTTCGTTTGTGCGCCCAAGTCTTTCACGCCTAACGCAAAAATGGTGGGGAACATGATTGACATAAAAAAATTAATGGCCAGTATGGAATAAACTGCTACTAGTCCTCCGCTAAAAACACCCGACAAGCATAAAGCTGAAGCACAAGCACCATAAAGGGCAAGCATTCGATGATCTTTTGTAAATGTCATTAGCCACGTGCCTAAAAACCTGCCGACAACAAAAAGTAACGTGCCGATGGCCATATAATTTTTTGAAGCCATTTCATTCGTTGTGCCGGGAAGAAGTGTCGTGACAAAATTGATGGTAATTCCCCAGATACCGGCTTGAGCGCCAACATAAAAAAGTTGAGCGAGGATGGCGGTTACCAAGTGCTTGTTTTTAAAAATTGAACGGTCAAATTTTAGGGTAGTTCCTTTAGCCGGCTCGGGCATTTTGGTCAACCAAAAAAGAGCGGCTACTACCAATACTACACACGCTATTAATGAATAGGGGAAAATCACTGCATTAGCCGCTTGTTGCTTCTGCGCAATTGTTTCGAGCGTACCTTCATTGCCGGAAAATATAAACTGCCCTGCCAACCATGGGCCAACAACCAAGGCCAGACCATTAAAAGACTGAGAGAAATTTAGCCGCTGCACGGAAGACTCAGCTTTGCCCAAGATTGTCACGTAAGGATTAGCCGCTGTTTCGAGAAACGCCAACCCACTGGCAATGATGTAAAGCGCGATCAAAAAATAACCAAAGGTGATCGTGGTCGCAGCCGGAATAAAAAGCAAAGCACCGAAGGCATACAAAACCAATCCAAGCAGGATTCCTTTTTTATAACTATACTTTTCCATGAAAAGTCCCGCAGGGATGGCTAATGTAAAATACCCAAAATAAAAAGCGCTCTCCACCAAAAGCGCCTGCGCTCGCTTGATTTCAAACACTGGTTGAAAGTGAGCAATCAATGCCGAATTTAGAATATTCGCCAACCCCCAAAGAAAAAACAAACTGGTGACCAGCACGAGCGGAATTAAGTAAGACTTTGTAGGATCATAGGTAGTCGATGGTTTTTCGGTGCTGATAAACGCCATGGGTATTTTTGTTAAGAGATTGAGCGGTCAAGATGCGTATATCCTCCGTCAACAAAAACCCACTGCCCTGTGGTATGGCTGGATCGAGATGAAAGAAGGAAGATAACGGTGTTGGCAATTTCGTGCGGGGTGGTGAGGCGATGTTCAAAAGGTATTTTCGATGTCACCGATTTTAGTTTTTCCGAGGGATTCCCAAAGGAATTAATCCAGGAATCATATAATGGGGTATGCACTTCCGCGGGGATCACCGCATTGACCCGTATCGAAAACGGCAAAAGTTCTAACGCCCACTCCCGCGTTAGTGAGAGTATCGCGCCCTTGGCCGCTACATATCCAGAAGTATTGCCTTGGCCAGTTACCGAAGTTTTTGAGCCAATATTGACGATGCTCCCTTTATTGATTTTCAGGTAAGGCAATGCAAAGTGCGCCATGAAATAGAAATGTCCCGCGTTGTTGTTCATGGATTCGATGAACCTTTCGGGGGATCCGTGTTCGAGGCCAACGCCATCGTTGGATCCGGCATTGTTCACCAACCCGTCAATTCGTTTATAATGATGGTTGATCTCTTCTACCGCTTTTTTGCAAGCCTCTGATGAAGTGAGATCAGTTTTGATAAATATACCTTTGGATTGGATCTCTTCCAGCAATTTCTTGGAAGCTAGTTCGTCTTTGTCGAGGATCACCGGGACCGCCCCTTCTTGAACCAGCAAACGCACGATAGCCTCACCAATTCCTTTCGCACCACCCGTCACGATAATCACTTTGTCTTTGAGATAAAGATCCATGCGCTAAAGATTGTAAAAACGTATTGCATTTCCGCCCATGATAAGATCTTTTTCATTGCGTGACAATTTGGAGATATAGTTTCCAATGAGCGAAAGTTGTTGCTGGTAAGCGGCAGCAACTAAACACACCGGCCAATCAGAACCATACATTACCCTATGAATACCAAATTTCTCGATTA
>DAHVFH010000023.1 GCA_027317105.1 Cytophagales bacterium | reverse complement strand
TTGGGGATGCTTACGCAGGGAGAACTTAAAATACACAGGCGTAAAGTACCGGCCTCAACCTTCAAAAAGCAACACCCCTTGTGTACTACAAATGCCGCGAAGGCTCCAGGGGTAGCATAAAAAAAATTAACCCGTAGGGGGTACGGACAATCGATAAATTCTTAACCAAAAATAAATTGAAATTTCTCGTTTATCCCCAAAAAGCTGCAATGTGGGTTAAGGTGTAGGAAACCTTTAAACCCAAAAACTTTGATGCTATAATTCAAACTCTTAATTTTTTCAAATGCATCTTACCGAAGGCGAAATTTTCAATGTTTTCAATCGAGGAATAATAAACAACCAATTTTCTTTAATGAAGAAAATTATTCGTACTAAGAGGAATTCGTAGGTGCCTTGTCTCTACCTGCGATATTCTGGCCTGGTGCTTAATGCCTAATTCATTTTCAATTTTTGATTCATGCCAACGAAAATTCAATTCCAATCATTAAAGACGGAAGTTTTGAAAGACAGAAACTCTCACAGGGGATTAAGCAGCTACTGAGTTCTTATACGAAAGGCATAAACAAACAACTAGGGCGAACCGGAAGTCTTTTCCAACAGAAAACCAAGGCCAAACTGACTGACAAAAATGCCCAAACCGATTTTCATTATATTCATCAAAATCCGCTGAGAGCTGGGCTAATTTCCAAAATGGAGGATTGGCCATATAGATCTTTTAGTGACTATATCCTTCAAAGAGAAGGCATTTGCAACAAAGAATTAGCCATTAAGCTTCTTGACTTTAAACATTTCAAGGCTTTATGAAGAGTCCTACCAGTAATAAATTTCAATCTCCTGGAGTAGAGGCGTCCTACACCTTGAAGGTGTAAGACGCCTTGTTAATTGCGAAACGGTCTGTTTCATTTACCTTTATAATCTTTTCCTCGCTGAAATGCTGAAGCACTATTGGAACACCGCCATCCGGAACCTGATCCGCCAAAAGCTCTTTGTGGGAACAATCAAAGATTATCATCACGAATCAGTGCGTAAACCAGTCGACCCCATAATTTTCTTTCATCACCACCCGCTCGAGTACGGATATTACTCATTCAAAGTCCACTCAAGGCAAGGCCGCTTCCTCGAGGACTTACAAAAGATATGTCGCAAGCATTATCCTAACGATACGTTCACGTATTATTTTATGGATCGTTTTTTTGAAGAGCAATATCAGTCGGATGAACTATTCTCTCGGTTGCTGAACCCGTTCAGTATCTTTTCAATTGTGGTGGCAAGTCTTGGGTTATTCGGTTTGGCTTCTTTGTCTATTGTGAAACGTACAAAAGAAATTGCTGTCCGCAAAGTTTTGGGCGCTTCGGTTACCAACATCCTATTAATGATTTCCCGAAACTACGTTAAGCTGATCCTCATCAGTTGTGTGTTTGCTTTTCCGCTTGCGTATTATCTCACGCGCCAATGGCTTGAAGGCTTTACCTACAAGATAGAAATCCGCTGGTGGATGATCATCGTTCCGGGGATAATTGTGCTTACCACCACGTTGCTAACCATTGCCGGTCTATCCATTCGCGCAGCCTTGGCAAACCCAACAACGAGTTTGAAAGATCAGTAAAGATTATGCAATTCTCCAGTAACTTAGCGTCTTGACGTAATCTCCTTGAAAGATGCATTGAATGACGATTTTGAAATTGCCCGCCTACTCGGTTATCCCTTCAATCCTTATGTTTACATTCACTTACAGTAATTTTTTCGCTTCCTCAATGATGTTTTCGGTGGTATCTTGACGGCTAACTGATCTGGTTAACACCACCTAAACTGAAACTGTTATATTTCCGTTAAAAGATGAAAATTTGCATCATTAAATTGTAAGATGAACAATACAAAAAACTCAAACCTGCTCGCTTATATTGCCTTGGCGACCGTATGCATTTTGTGGGGCACCACCTATCTTGCTTTACGTGTAGGGGTTACTCAATTCCCTCCTTTCCTTTTTTCAACACTCCGATTTTTAATGGCCGGGCCGATTCTAATCGGTATCATGCTACTTCTCGGGAAAAAAATCCCTTCAGGTAAAGTATTGTTCAACCAAGCAATTGGTGGATTGATGATGTGTACGTTGGGCATCAGTATTGTTGGCTGGGCGGAAGTGAGTGTGACCAGCGGAGTGGCTGCCATCATTTGCTCCATGATGCCAATATGGACAATACTTATCAATTTGTTTGTAACCAGAGAAGAGAAGCCAACTCCACTAATAATAATTGGTTTGCTTATGGGGTTGGGCGGAATTGTATTGATTTTTAGCGAACACTTAATCGAGTTCTACAAAACGGAATACACCAAAAGTATCATCGCCATTTTTCTGGCCAACCTGAGTTGGGCAATAGGTACTGTTTGGACGAAAAAAGGAGTGCAGGCTCTGATCCCTTCCTAAATGCCGGGCTGCAAATGTTTTTTGGAGGATTGTTCCTGGTTCCTATTAGCCTTTTGTTTGACGACTACTCTTCTGTAAAATGGACAACTGAAATTGCGATCTCCCTCTCCTATTTAACGCTTATCGGTTCGGTTGCGGCTTATGCTTGCTTTTTTTATGCAGTGGGGAAATTGCCCATGACCATTGTCACGATGTATGCCTACATCAATCCAATGATTGCAACGATCTTGGGCTGGCTTGTGTTAAATGAAAAATTAAACGCGCAGATTTTATTGGCAATCCTGATTACGTTGGCAGGAATTTATTTAGTAAACCTAGGGTATCAATGGAAGTCCGCCTCAATTAAGCCAATGGGTTTTGTCAGGCTAGCATTCAAAAACGCAAGAACACTTTTATTGAAATAAAATGGAAATAAAGATCTATCAAATTGACGCTTTCGCAGAAACAATTTTTGCTGGCAACCCCGCTGCCGTCTGCCCATTACAGAAATGGCTGCCCGATGAACTAATGCAAAACATTGCCATGGAAAACAATCTGGCCGAAACTGCTTTTTACGTTTTCGAAAAAGAAGGGCCTCGCATCCGTTGGTTCACCCCTACCGTTGAAGTTGATTTGTGTGGCCATGCTACGTTGGCTACTGCCTTTGTGTTATTCAACCACGAGAACTATCAAGGCGATAAAATCATTTTCAATTCGCGAAGTGGCCCGTTGAATGTAACTAAGTCAGGTGGTTCACTCACGCTTAATTTTCCGGTCGATACATTGCAAGAAGTGAATCCAATCAAAGAATTGGAGGAAGGTTTAGGCATAAAGTCATTGAAAACATTTAAAGGTAAGACTGACTACATGTTGATTTTCGAAAACGAGGGCCAGATCAAAACGATGAAACCTGACTTCAAAATGATTGGCAAAGTTGAGGCACGCGGGATTATCGTAACAGCCAAAGGCAACCATGTAGATTTCGTCTCTCGGTTTTTCGGGCCACAATCCGGAATGGACGAAGATCCAGTAACTGGCTCAGCGCATACTACGTTAACCCCATATTGGGCAAAGGTTTTAAATAAAACGGAATTCACTGCTCTTCAACTTTCAAGCAGAGGCGGAAAATTGAAATGCAAATTATCGGGAGACCGTGTCGAGATTAGTGGAAAAGGAAGAACGTTCTTAGTTGGAAAAATAATATTGAACTAATCGAAAGGTGGAGAATTCTTCTGTAAAAATCGTCCGTTACCAATCCAAACACCAACCATGGTTTGAAAAGCTCAACCGCGCCTGGATAGAAAAATACTTCTGGATGGAGCCGATCGACTTTGAAGTGCTGCAAAATCCGGAAGAACATATTATTGAAAAAGGTGGAAGTATTTTTATGGGGCTATATAATGACGAAATTGCGGGTACCGCTGCAGTGAAATGTATTGATATTAAAACCTACGAGTTCACCAAAATGGCCGTTGATGAAAATTTTCAAGGCAAAAAGATAGGAAAAGCAATTGCTGAGGTGGCTATTCAATGGTGCAAAGACGCGTGTGCAGAAAAAATCATTCTGTACTCCAACACCAAATTGGAAACCGCCATTACCATGTACCGAAATTTGGGATTTGTTGAAATTCCTTTGGATGGGCTGTATAAAAGAAGTGATATTAAAATGGAACTGAAATTAGAAGTGAAGTAGTGAGAATCAAAACGCATCCAATGAATACGCAAATAAAATGGTTCGACCGCAAATTTGACTTTCGCGATATGTTAAATAGCTTTCCTTCAACTATCGAACGTCTGAGGGGGACCCCTGTACGATTGGAGGAAAAGACAAAAACCGTTTCCAACAAAATTTTGGACACTAAAATAGATAACAGTTGGTCGATAAAGGAAAATATAGGGCACCTGACAGACCTTGAGCCACTTTGGATGGGAAGGCTTGAAGACATTCTTAGCAAATCGGTCTATCTGCGAGTTGCCGATTTGCAGAACCAGAAAACTGAACGCGCCAATCACAATGCTCAAAGTATTGATGCGCTCTTGGGTGAATTTCGCTTGGCGAGGCTAAGCACAATTCAAAAACTGGAATCGCTCTCCAAGGAAGAACTTCTTCTGAGTGCCCTTCACCCCAGATTAAACACACCAATGAGAACGATGGATCATTTTCTTTTTGTCGCAGAGCATGACGATCATCATCTGGTTGCAATAAATCAAATCATCCAAACATTGAAATAAAAAATGAACCAAGAACACCATTATGCTTTGTCCATAGAATGGACGGGAAATCTCGGAACCGGCACATCTGACTATCGCGCCTATACCCGCAACCACCTAGTGACTGCTAAAAACAAACCGAATATTCTGGCTTCTTCTGATCCTCACTTTCGGGGTGACAAAACACGCTACAATCCGGAAGAAATGTTGGTGGCTGCCTTATCGTCATGCCATATGCTTTCTTACCTACATTTGTGTGCCGTAAACGGTGTTGTGGTAGACACATACAAAGACAATGCTACAGGTACGATGCATGAAAATAAGGATGGCAGTGGCCAACTCACGGAAGTAACATTAAATCCTGTGGTAAAAGTGAAAGACGCCTCCATGAATGCAAAAGCTGCGGAACTTCATGATCAAGCAGAAAAACTCTGTTTCATTGCCCGCTCAGTTAACTTTCCCGTCCACCACAAGCCAACCATCATCCACTGAAAATATGTCACATTCAAGCAAAAATTTATGCAAGTTCAAGAACTAAAAAAAGTGTACATAAAAGATCTAACGAAACTAAAAGAAGAGATTGATCTTTACGTCAATGAGGAAAATCTTTGGAAGACCGAAAAAGGAATCTCCAATTCAGCAGGTAACCTATGCCTCCACTTAGTTGGGAATCTCAATTATTTCATTGGAACGGCAATTGGAAAGACAAATTATATCAGAAACCGTGAAGCAGAATTCTCATCAAAAGACATTCCTCAAAAGGCGTTGATAAAAATGGTGGAAGAAACCATCAGTGTTGTACACAACGTTTTATCTGTTATGACTGACAAGCAATTGGAAGAAGAATACCCTTTGTTGGTATTAAAAGAAAAAACCTCAACGGGTTATTTTCTATTCCACCTTTCTAGCCATTTGGGATACCACCTTGGACAAATCAACTATCATCGCAGGTTGATCGACAAGAATTAATTGTATCAAAACCAATTGAAACAATTTATGGACATTGATAGTGCAAATAAATTTTGGAATCACAGATTAGAAGAAATAAAGGAACTCTTTATCGTTGATTAAATTAATTGGCTATGTACTCTTTACACCAACATCTATCTTATTCGGTTTGGGCCAACGAACGGCTGGCTGAAACTCTTCGCCCTCTAGATGAGAGGATATTGAACACGGAAGTGAAAAGCAGTTTTCCTTCCATTGCCAAAACGCTATTGCATATGTGGGATGCGGAAGTCGTCTGGCTAAAAAGAATGCAGGGAACAAGCCTCAGTACGTGGCCTTCGCAAAAATTTGGTGGATCAAAAGAAGATATCCTGAATGGCGTAGTAAGCTCTTCGCAGGAATTGCGTTTATTCGTTGATTCGAAAGCGCCTGACTTTGTCCATGGCAAGATCAGTTATAAAAATCTGAAGGGGGATCCATTTGAAGATGTGGTGGAAGACCTCTTATACCACATTGTAAATCATGGCACCTATCATCGTGGGCAGATCACCACACTTTTGCGGGAGTTTGGTGTGACTCTGATCCAAGGCATGGATATCATCATTTATTTGCGTCAATTAAAAAAATAACCCATGTACACGCCACTTCTTTATAAAAATGAAAATCCCGATGAGCTTCGGAGATTCATTCATCACCATGGCTTTGGTATTCTGGTTAGTCAGGTAGATAAAAAACTTTGGGCCACGCACATTCCACTTATCTTGACAGCAGAAAACAAACTATTGGGACATATTAGCCGAGGGAATAAACAATGGAAAGAGCTGCCCGATAACGAAGAAGTACTGACAATCTTTTCAGGGCCACACACTTACATTTCATCTTCGTGGTACGATCATGAAAATGTGCCTACTTGGAACTATGAAGCCGTCCATGTGTATGGAAAAGTAAGGATGTTTGAAGGTGAAGAACTCATTGAGTCACTGCGAAAACTAACGAATAAATACGAAATAAAATCAACCAATCCCGTTTCGGTAGACACGATGTCAAAAAAGTTTCTAGAAACGGAAATACGCGGAATTATTGGGATCGAGGTAACCATTGACCGCATAGAGGCAAGTTATAAGTTATCGCAAAACCGCGATGAGAAAAATCACACAAATATTATTTCAGAATTAGAAAAAAGAAAAGATGAAAATTCTGCAACAATAGCCCAGGAGATGAAAAAATATGGTCATCGTAAAAATCCTCAGCAATCGATTTAATTATTTTCATTTCGTGCCAAAGTAAGTAAATTTACAAAACAATAAACCCAACGAATCATGTCCGTACTAACTGCACCTATCCATATTGAGCGAGTAAAGAAGTCGCGTTTATCGACCATCGATTTTTCGAACCTTGGTTTCGGCAATCACATTTCCGACCACATGATCGTGGCTGATTACAAAAATGGAGAATGGCAAGAACCTAAGATCATGCCTTACGGAGATATGATGATGTCCCCAGCGATGCTTTCCATTCATTATGGGCAGTCAATCTTTGAGGGCATGAAAGCCTTTAAGAATAAGGATGGAGAAATTATCATCTTTCGTCCCGAGCGACATCATAAACGAATGAACAAATCTTTGGAGCGCATGTGCATGCCTGCCATTCCTGAAGAATTGTTCATGCAAAGTTTGACCTCATTAATTAAAGTTGATGCAGACTGGGTACCCACCGGAGAGGGATCGGCATTGTATCTTCGTCCCTTTGTGTTTGCCTCTGAAGCAAAACTCGGTGTAAAAATCGCGGAAGAATACAAGTTTATCGTCTTGACAAGCCCGGTAGGTCCCTACTTCAGCAAGCCGGTGCGCGTAAAAGTAGAAGAAGAATTTGTTCGTGCCGCTGAAGGAGGAACAGGTTTTGTGAAATGTGCCGGCAACTACGGTGGCGCATTCTATCCAACCATGCTAGCACAAAAGCAGGGTTTCGATCAGGTACTTTGGACCGACTCAAAGGAGCATAAGTACATTGACGAGTCAGGAGCGATGAACATAATGTTTGTTTTAAATGGAAAACTGGTTACCCCTCGCTTGCTCAGTTCGCTGCTAGATGGCGTTACCCGTGATTCAATTTTAAAGTTAAGCGAGTCCTTGGGTATCGAAAAAGAAGAAAGAAGGATAAGTGTGGCCGAAATCGAAGATGGATTTAAAAACGGAACTCTTACCGAAGCTTTTGGAGTAGGCACAGCCGCCATCGTGAGCACCATCGGTTCGATAGGCATACACGGAAACGTTTATGAACTACCTCCTGTTCAACCGGATAGTTTTCAATTGCGCGCCAAGAAAAAACTAAGCGACATTCGCAAAGGGCATGAGCCCGATGTACACGGGTGGAATTATTTTATCTCTTAGGCAAATCTTGACGGGTTGCTACGACTATGGATCAAATTGAATACCGAAGTGACAAGACCGTTACTTCTGAAGAATTTATAAGCTTACTGCACCGATCTACGTTAGCCGAAAGACGCCCAGTGAACGATCTTTCAAAAATTGAAAAGATGCTGGCGCACGGAAACATAATTATTACCGCCTGGCACAAAGGTCTTTTGGTTGGGATTTCGCGTGCCTTAAGTGATTTTTCATTTTGCTGTTATTTATCCGATATAGCTGTCGATACGGCTTATCAGAAAAAAGGAATTGGAAAAGAACTGATTCGTCTTACCCACCAGATTGCTGGTGAAAACGACACCACGCTTATTCTACTGGCAGCTCCGAAGGCAGCTTCCTATTATCCGAAAATTGGTATGGACCGGTTCAGCGATTGTTTCATCATAAAAAGGAAATAAAATGGGAGACTTCCCCAGAACCGAAAAAACAGAAATCACGCGACTTGCCAAACGGGGAGCTTATGATCAAGAAACCATCTTTTCCCTATTAGATGAAGCCTTGTATTGCAACGTAGCCTATGTCCGTGAGGGGCAACCGTTTCAAATCCCTACAGGTTTTGTCCGCATTGACAATAAAATCTATATCCATGGATCTGTCGGGAGCTTTTATATGCGTGAAATTCGCGACAAAAAGCATCCGGTTTGTATTTCTGCCACGTTGATGGATGGCTTGGTGTTGGCTCGATCCGCTTTTCATCATTCCGTCAATTATAGATCCGTAGTGATCTTCGCTGAACCACAGTTAGTGGACAATACTGATGAATTATATGCTGCATTAGAAGCCTTCACAGAAAAAATCTGCCCTGGCCGATGGGCAGATGTGCGCAAGCCAACCCCCAATGAATGGAAAGAGACCATGGTTTTATCTTTTGACATTAAAGAAGCATCCGCTAAAGTGCGCACTGGTCCGCCAAAAGACGATGAAGAAGATTATGCACTTGATGTTTGGGCGGGAGTAGTGCCCCTGAAAATTAACCATTTCCCACCGCAAGCTGACCCCGATTTGAAACCAGGCGTAAGCGTTCCAGCTTATCTGAAATGAAAATCGAGCATCTTGCTATATGGGTGAACGACCTGGAGAAGATGAAATCCTTTTACTCCGCTTACTTTGAAGCCGTAGCTGGCGAAAAATATAGGAATCCAAAAAAGGAGTTTGAATCTTATTTTCTTGAATTTAGTGAAGGGGCAAGGATTGAACTGATGCGAAAACCACAAGTCAATGAATTGAACGTACAAGAAAAGCTTGGACTTGCCCATTTCGCACTTTCTGTTGAAAGCAAATCAAAAGTAGACCAACTTACACAAAGGCTTAGCGAAGATGGCTTTGAAGTAGTCAGTGAACCCCGAACAACCGGTGACGGCTATTACGAAAGTATTGTGCTCGATCCGGAGGGCAACCGGATCGAAATTACTGTATAGTTAGCCCTATTTAATCTTGATTGTTTTCATCATTGCCCGAACCGTCTCTTGCCATTCTTCACGATGATCCCTTGGACAGCTAAAGGTAAATACTAGTGTCCTCCCCTTTTCAATATAGTATTGAACATAGGCATACCGCAATATCGGTTCACGTTCCGCTTCTTTCATTTTGTTGCCGTTCACGCGCGATTCAAGCTCATAAAAAATAAACTTCTTTTTATTTACCGTATGAATTCCCTCGTTGATAAAATCAACTTTATCATAAAGATTATGAATTCCTGATTTAAAAAACTGAGCCGCCAGTTCAATATCGGTGTCAGGCCATTGTGTGGCAGATATATTCACACTGAAATCAGTATCCCGATCGGCATTCGTAAAAGCTCCGAGCGGTGCTCGAACAGAGGGATAACGATTCCCAATGTCATCAGGATCCATTGGAATGAGTGTTGATGGTAAAGACATAGTGATCCCTTCAGCGATTTTCGTCTTTACCAACTTAATTGGTGCAAAGCCGAATGCCAACAACGCAATGATCAATATTTTTATTTTCATAGTTGGAAATGCAATTTCTGACTGAACTATTAACAATTTACTAAGAAGGTTTACCTAAATTCGCGGTTCAAAACTACTAAGAATAACGATGCTAAGGACACATACTTGCGGTGAACTGCGAATAAATGACGTTAACACTACCCTTACCCTTACGGGTTGGGTACAGCGGTTGCGCGATAAAGGGAGTTTAATTTGGATTGATCTTCGGGATCGTTATGGAATTACCCAGCTTTTTTTAGAGGAAGGTAAGAGTGATGCGGCCCTATTGCAACTGGCGCGCAAGTTGGGGCGCGAATTTGTAATAAAAGTAGACGGAGTAGTGGCCGAGCGCCATTCAAAAAACCCAAATATCCCTACCGGAGAAATCGAAATAAAAGTCAGTTCCATTGAAATTCTTAATGCTTCCAAAACCCCACCGTTTACCATAGAAGATGAAACGGACGGTGGCGAGGATCTTAGAATGAAATACCGCTACCTGGATTTGAGAAGAAATCCCGTGAGGGAAAGCCTGCAACTACGGCATAAAATGGCGCAACAAACGAGAGTATACCTCGATCAGCTAAACTTTATAGAAGTGGAAACACCCGTGCTGATAAAAAGTACGCCCGAAGGTGCGCGTGATTTTGTTGTGCCTTCCCGGATGAACCAAGGCGAGTTTTACGCATTGCCCCAATCGCCCCAGACGTTCAAGCAACTTTTAATGGTTTCAGGTTTTGATCGCTATTATCAAATCGTAAAGTGCTTTCGCGATGAAGACCTGCGCGCAGACAGACAGCCGGAGTTTACCCAGATCGACTGTGAAATGTCATTTGTTTCACAAGAAGATATTTTAAAAATCTTTGAAGGACTAATCCGTCATCTTTTCAAAGCGGTGAAAGGCATTGACTTAAAAGAGGTGCCGCACATGACCTATGCCGATGCCATGAAGTACTACGGCACTGATAAGCCTGATACTCGCTTCGATATGAAGTTTGATGAACTTAATGATGTGGCGAAAGGAAAAGGCTTTGGGGTATTTGATGATGCCCAATTAGTTGTGGGCATCTGTGCAAAAGGTTGTGCCACCTACACGCGTAAACAAATTGACGAACTCACTGAGTTTGTAAGGAAGCCACAAATCGGTGCGAAGGGCTTGGTGTATATTCGATGCGAAGCCAACGGCACTTTTAAATCCTCTGTTGATAAATTCTTTGATGAAATTGAACTGGCGCGCTTCGCCCAAAAATTCAATGCCGAAGCCGGTGATCTGATTTTGATTTTAGCCGGAGAAAAAGACAAAACACGAAAGGCTTTAGGCGAGTTGCGTCTGCACGTGGGTAGCCAACTCGGCCTACGCGATAAAAATAAATTTGCTGCCTTGTGGGTTCTTGATTTTCCATTACTAGAATGGAATGAAGAAACAAACCGTTGGCACGCCATGCACCACCCGTTCACTTCGCCCAAGCGTGAAGATTTATCCTTGCTTGATTCCGACCCTGGAAATGTTCGCGCCAATGCCTATGACATGGTATTGAACGGAACAGAAATTGGTGGTGGTTCTATCAGGATTCATGATCGCGCCACTCAGCAATTGATGTTTACCAAACTTGGTTTCAGTGATGAGGAAGCCAAGAAACAATTTGGTTTTTTAATGGACGCTTTTGAATTCGGGGCGCCTCCACACGGTGGCATCGCCTTTGGTTTCGATCGTCTTTGTTCACTTTTTGGTGGCGCAGATTCAATTCGTGATTTCATCGCTTTCCCAAAAAATAACGCAGGAAGGGATACGATGATTGACACGCCTTCAACTATTTCTGAAGAACAGTTGAAGGAGTTGGGGATTGAGGTGAAAAAGAAGTAGGCGGCTAACAAGTTAGCAGTAGACAGCAATCCCTGATGACTCCAGATACATATTGTTGGCTCGTAATAGAAATTTTTTGATTTGGCTGTAGGTCGGCATGATCTATTTATTCAGAAATATAGCAGGCATGTCTTTGTAACTAATGAAGGAGGGTGCATTTTTGTCTCTTTGGCAGAACTTTATTAAAACAATCCAAATTTCGGTTGGCGCTTTTCCAAGGTAGCGCTAAACGCCTCTGTTAAATCTTCGGAAAGTAGCATAGCCGCGTTCCAATTGGCCATATAATTTAGGGCATCATCGACTGAGTGATCTCGCGTATAGCGCAAGACATCTTTGATCCCTCTAATGGACAATGGAGATTTGTGCGCGATGGTTGTGGCTATTTTTATAACACCTTCTAACATCGCTTCACTGGTGGCATAGCATTGATTAACCAAACCAATTCTTTGTGCTTCGGGCCCAAAAACTTTTCTACCCGTATAGGCCATTTCGGCAACCATTGCCGGAGAAATAATTTTTGGCAAGCGCTGCAACGTTCCTAAATCGGCAACCATTCCCAAATCAATTTCCTTAATGGTGAGGTAAGCATCTTCGCTGCAATACCGCATATCGCAAGCCGATACAATGTCTACTCCGCCCCCAATGCATCCATTATGAATTGCTGCCAATACAGGTTTTGCACATTTTTCGATAGCGGTAATCGTTTTTTGAAGTGTTTCTATTAATTCTTTAATCTTTTCACTTCTTCTACCAGCACAAGTAATGTCTTTTATTTGACCCGCTGACATTAATAATTCCAAATCGATTCCCGCACAAAAATGCTTCCCTTCACCAGCAAGAATAATAACCCTTACCTCATCGGTCTTTGATAACGCTTCAAAAACAGTCTGCATTTCAATCCATGCTTCCATGTGGAGCGCATTTGATTTTTCGGGTCTATTGAATGCAACCCGTGCTATTTTTTCATTTATTTCAACGTTAAAATAATGGTATTTCATTGTGAGGCTTCTTAAATTATCCTTTTTCTAACAATAAACATCCTATTTCACCTAACGATTACTCATTTTTTAATTTTTCTCTGTAGTTTGAAAACACCCGCGATTTCGAAATAAATCCCTTATACTTCCCATCATCAAGAACTGGAATACTCCAAGCTGCGCTTTTGTCAAACTTTTCCATGATTGAGCTCATGTCGTCATTTACCGTTGCCATGACTACTGGTTTTTGCATAAGTTGATCAACTGAAACCGTATCGTATAAGGAAGTGTTAAACATAATCTCACGAATATCTTCTAAAATAATAATACCCACTAAATCTCCGCGTTCGTCAATTACGGGAAAAATGTTTCTTTTAGATTGAGCGATCGCCTCCACCAAGGTTCTCAGTGATGAATGTAATTGTACAGTGACGAAATCGGTCTCAATAAAGCCTTTTAACGAAAGTGCAGAAAGAACATGCGTGTCTTTATTAATTGAAACGGAATGCTCTCTTTCCTTCAGTTTCTGTACGTCCAATGAATTTGGATTTAAATATCTTGATACCGCTGTACTCAATGCCGAGACGAGCATTAACGGAATGATCAAATCGTACCCTCCCGTAATCTCAGCAATTAAAAAGATCCCTGTCAATGGCGAATGGAAAATACCGGTGAGGAGGCCTGCCATAGCTACCAGGCAAAAATTTGAAATCGGTAGATGGGCAAGTCCAGAAATATTCAACAAAAAAGCGAATGAAAAACCCAGGCAAGCCCCCACAAATAGCGCGGGCGCAAAGTTACCGCCATTACCACCTGCATTTAATGTAAATGAAACTGCGAATACTTTTATGAAGCCAATCAAGAAAACCGCAATTCCCAACGTCCATTTTGAATGCAGAAAAAAATCCTGAAGCAGACTACCCGCAAAAAGTTCGTCAGGTTGAAACCGGGCCAAGGCAATAATGGAAGAATACCCCTCACCAAACAGTGCGGGAAAAATCATGATCAACCCACCCAACAACAGGCAACCAACAATCATTTTTACGAATGTGGTTTTCAGCGATTTCGCAAAAATGGTTTCTGCTTTATGAAAGGCATTCAGATAAAAAACAGAAAGCAAGCCACATCCAATGCCTAGAAGAATATAATAGGGAACATTATGATAATCGAAATTGCTTACCTGTTTGAAAGAAAGAAGTATATCCTCAGCCAAAATAATTTTAGAACATAATGCTCCGGTTGCGCCTGCAATCAAAAGTGGAATGAAGGCAGAGATACTTATATCCACCAATAATACTTCAAGTGCGAACAAGACTCCTGCAATAGGTGCATTAAAAGCGGTTGCAATCCCAGCGGCTGCACCACACGCCAGCAAGAGGGTACGGTCGCGGTAGCCAATGGGAAAAAATGATGCGAATGTAGAGCCGATAGCAGAGCCTGTTTGGACGATAGGCGACTCCAGCCCTGCTGAGCCACCCAAGCCGACTGTCAATGCACTTGTGGCGAAATGCGCAAAAATTTCCTTTTGGGGGATAAATGATGATTTCTTCGCAATAGCAAAAAGAACATGGTACGTTCCCTTTAATAATTCTCCTCCTAAAATAAACCGGATGAAAAGATAGGTTGAAAGAATACCCAGGGTGGGCGACACTAAATATAACCAGTTGTTATGCTGACCGAAAGATTGTAAAACTGCCTGTATGTAATGTACGGAAACTTTAAGGAGTACGGCCGTTAGCCCTGCCCACAACCCAACGATTACGGCACCTACCATCAAAAATTGCCGATTGGATAATTTTTTGAGCAACCATCCAGGCGCTATTCTCACTACTTGCTTTGACTTCTCTACAACTTTATTCTCCATTAAAAATGATCGTCAACTTCAAAAAAATAATTCAGACCCCATAATTACTCTAAATAATTAATTAGAACAATTTTATGTTTTTTATTACGAGTCGTTACGACTTTTAAAAAGAATCTCGTTTATATGCCCAGCATGATCAAATCCGGACAACCATAAAATAACAAGCTACAAAAAAAGCGATTAGGCCCGTAAAAATGAAAAGTGCAACATCACCCGCGGAATACCAAATCCATCCTGCGGCCGCGCTGGCAAAAAGTGAACAGATGCTCTGAAAAGCCGTGTACGTGCCGATGGCCGTTGCCGTATCTTTTGCCTCGCTAATGTTGGTCAGCCAGGCTTTGGTGATGCCTTCAGTACAGGCCGCATAAATCCCGTAGAGGAAGAACAAGAAACTTACCCAAAGCACGCCTCCGTGAAGGGACATGCCCACATACACGGCTGAGAAAATAAAAAGCCCCAACACCAATGTTCTTCTTAGCCCCCACCGGTCGGCCAAGGCTCCTGCCGGATAAGCAAACGAAGCGTAAACGAAGTTGTAAAAAATGTATACACCAATTACTTGCAGATCGGTAAGACCGATTTCCTTCGCTTGCAATAAAAGAAATACATCTGCACTGTTGATAAGGGCAAATACCAACAAACCCGCTGTCACCTTTCGATAGGCGTTGGATGCCTCTCGCCAATATCGGAGAAACGAAAAGAAAGACACGGACTTTACAAAAAGCTTCCCCTCAAAAGGAGCCTCATGAGTTATTTTTTTTTCTTCTGAGGACTTCGGTTCCTTTAGCAGCAGCGTGAGTAAGACGGCTGCAATGCCAGGCACAAAGGCAAACAAAAATAAAATTTTGTAGTGCCCTGGGTAAACAAAAAGAAAGGCCAAGGCCACAACAGGGCCAATGAACGCGCCAGCTGTATCAAGGGCACGATGGAAGCCAAAAACACGGGCTTTGGTTTCCGGTTTGGCCTCTGCCGATAAGATTGCATCGCGCGCACCCGTGCGAATACCCTTGCCCAGACGGTCTAGGGTGCGCGAGAAGAAAATCCAAAGAGGAAGAACCGTAACGGCCATTAGTGGTTTTGAAAACGCACTCAGCGCATAGCCCAACTGCACAAATGGCAAACGTTTCATTTTGCTGTCCGATAGCTTACCAAAATATCCTTTGCTCAGTCCGGCCGTAGCTTCGGCCAGACCTTCGAGTAAGCCAATGAGTATAACAGAAAAACCAATGCTTTGTAAAAACATGGGCATGACCGGATACAGCATCTCACTGGCTATGTCAGTCGCCATACTTACCAGCGAGAGCATCCAAACCGTGCGCGAAATAATTGCAGTAGGTTTCATGCAAGGAAGGTAAGAATAAAAGTAAAGATTCTTCTTTTAGTTTAAACCTATTTGTGCATCGTTACCGTCAGCCTAAAACATGATAAGTGAAAATGGCATTGCAAAAGACCTTTGCGGCCGTGGCGCCATGGCAATCTCGCCATCTATTTCGTGTGCGAATTACTGATGAAAGTTATTAAGTAATTTGGGAATGCTCATCCAACCCACCCGAGTATTCCGTAACTTTGGATGCTTAGTAATCCAGTTCAAATATGTTTTCCATGAAATTTAGAAATCTCTTCCCTGTTGTCATCTTGGGTTCAGCCTTTACCTTGATGGGTTGCAGTGATCATGTTCGTGTAAAGTCAGATTACGATCGGGATATAAAATTCGACAATTACAAAACGTTCAATTGGCTTGCTAATAAGGACATTGAAGACAAGAATAATCCACTCTATTACAATGAGCTCACGGACAAAAGAATAAAAAAGGCTGTTGAACTTCAATTTGAAACCAAAAAAATTAAATTACTGGAGTACCATCCAGATTTCAAAATTCATTATCATATTATCGTTGAAAATCGGTCTGCCGTGCGCCCCTCTGATTATGATTTCTACAGCCCCTATTGGTTACGAAACCAAATGGACGTTTATCCCTATCGAGAAGGTACACTTATCATCGATTTGATGGACGCTACCAATAACAATTTATTATGGCGCGGTTGGGCAACTTCCTTTTTAGACGCTTATGATCGCGAAATCGATCTGCCCGAAGCCGTGATCGATAAAGTTGTAGCTAAGATCTTAAAAGAGTTTCCTCCCAAACAGAAAAAATAGAACGCAAACGCTAAACAGAATTCCTTTTATCAGGATGTCCGTGTGCAATTGTCTTTACACACTGATCGCGGCTAATATTTTCCTAACGTTATCCAATCGATCGGTCTACTTTTTATCATGGGCGGCTTTCATGACAAATGTCGCCTTCAGGTATAACGAAAGTCATTTTAAAATCTTGCGTTAGCATTTAGTTTTACTGATCGGTGCGGTACAGCCATGTGAAAAGTAAGATAACCTTTAAAAAAATCAGTCATGAAAATCCAATTAGAAGAGTGCAAACCCGACTGCGATGAGTTCATTGAGCATCTCGGTTTGCGACTAGGCGAAGAAACCCGGAAAGAACGGATCATGCATATTTTAAGCAGTGTATTACACATCTTGCGTCAGAAGCTCACCACTGAAGAATCCAATCATTTGATCGCACAATTACCGTTGGCGCTTAAGGAGCTGTATTGTACAGGTCTGGAGTCTAATCAGGAAAAGCATCATCCAAAAACCATTGGGCAATTCGCTGCCGAACTGGTGGAATTCGAAAGGGAAGCTATAAACGGAGTTTTCTTTGGAAGAGAAGAGGTATTTATTGCCATTCGTGCTTTCATTCAAACACTTACCGACTATAAAGCTTCTGAAGAAGTAGAAGAAATGGTAAGGAGGATGCCAGCCGATTTTAAGCAAGTGATGGAGCCTTGGATGCTGAGGTACCATTAAAAATTTGAAATAATGTTAATTATCCGTCCCGGGCATTTTGATGAAATAATCAACGGTATTGATGATTATTTCTTGGCATAGCGAAGCTTATTCGTTAGCACTTTGCTCAACCAATCATGGGCACATGGAAAATATTTTTCATAAAAGCGTAATCAAGGCATTAAGTGCTAAGGCCAGTTACCCGCTTTTTATTTTTCATAAATAGTATGAACTTCGGTGGAAACGATGACGCCCAAAAATTGGTTTGTTCGGTAACCGATGTGGAATACCCGATAGATCATTCAGGCCAAGCCGTTGTATTTTCAGAAATTATGAAGCCATTCGAAATTTCGACCAGTCCGGTCAGCAACACCCTTGAGAAAACCCGGTTGATCCAGGGAGGCAAAGAATATTTTTTACTACTTAAACGACTCATTGATTGCGCACAAGATTCTATTTTTCTCCAGACTTATATTTTTGAAGATGACCAAACCGGTACAGAAATAGCAAACGCGCTGAAGACAGCAGTACAAAGAAAAGTTGAGGTCTTTATATTAGTGGACGGATACGCTTCTGGGAATCTTTCGCGAGGATTCATCCATAGCTTGAAAGAAGCTGGTGTCAATTTTAGAATGTTCAATCCACTTTTGAAGAGTAGACATTTTTATTTAGGGAGAAGACTTCATCATAAAGTAATGGTCGTAGATGCAAAGTGTGCTTTAGTGGGCGGCATCAATATCAGTGATCGTTACAATGATTTGCCACACCAGCCAGCTTGGCTCGACTGGGCAGTCTATGTGGAGGGTGAGGTGGCTAAGCAATTAATGTCCATCTGTAAGATGCGCGTGAACCGGCCTACGTTAAAATCGCTAATAAATCTAAAAAAGAATTCATTATCTCAAAATGTAGAGAGAACCGTTTTAGTAAAAATCAACGACTGGGTATTACGTAAAATGGAAATCACCAGAAGTTATCTCAATATGTTCCGCCATGCCAAAAAAGAAATCATCATCATGTCGGCTTATTTTCTGCCCAATGGGTTGTTTAGAAAAGCAATGAAAAGCGCGGTAAAGCGCGGTGTAAAAGTGCAACTAATTTTGGCAGGAAGATCCGATGTTTTGATTTCAAAATATGCCGAACGCTACATGTATCGCTGGTTACTAAAAAATGGAATCGAAATCTATGAATACCAAAGGAGCGTACTTCACGGAAAGATGGCTGTATACGATGGCAAATGGGCCACGGTAGGCTCGTATAATGTTAACAACATCAGTGCGTACGCCAGTATTGAACTTAATCTTGCCATCAGCGACAGTGATTTTGCCAACGAGGCGGAATTCTCGCTCAAAAAAGTGATGGCCACTGGCTGCCTGCGCGTCACGGAAGAGCAAATCAACCATGCAAGCTTTGTCCAACACTCCTTTCAGCGCGGAGCCTACTACCTATTTCGAATTTTATTCTTCTTCTTCACTTTTTATTTCAAACAAAAAGAATAATTGGTGGAGGCCAAACCGATTTTGTAAACCTTAAAAAAAATCAACCCAATGAATTACCATTATTCAAAACAATCAAATTCATCTTTTGCTGATACGATTGAAAAAATAACCGCTTCACTGCAAAAGGAAGGTTTTGGCGTGCTCACCAACATCGACTTGAAGGAAACCTTCAAGAAAAAACTTGATGTTAATTTTCGGAATTATAAAATCTTAGGTGCCTGCAATCCGCAATTTGCCTACCATGCATTAAACATTGAGCCAACAATTGGTGTGATGCTTCCGTGCAACATTGTTGTACAAGAAATGGATAATAGTGAGGTTGTCATCTCAGCCATCAACCCATTGGAAACCATGGCCAAAAGCATTCAAAATCCCGAGTTGGAAGAAGTGGCCAAAGAAGTAAGCAGTCGGTTGCGCAGAGCGGTGGATGCGTGCTGAACGAAATTCGAACATTAAATAAAAGTTTTGTCCTTGTGGACTACGATTTCATTCTGTTTAATCATGATATTTATCGTAGGGCTGGTCATCGCAAGCGCATAGCTTTGTTGTTCATTAACTGTGGATGATCACGTAAGCGATTTATAAAAACAACAAACGGCATTACTATGATAAAAGAATTTGAAAAGCTTACTAGGCAAGACCAAAATCTCTTACTGAACGGGCCAGTGCTCGTGTCGGTGCTTGCGGCAAGTGCCGCTGGCGAAATTCCAGACTACGAAAAAGCGGACGCTATAAAATTAGTGCATTTAAAAACCTACACAGCCGACCCTTTGCTTATTCCCTATTATCAGGAGGTTGACAAGCACTTCAAAGAAAACTTTGAGTTGATGGCTAAAAAATATGCGCCCTTCAATGCTGAAAAACGAGCTTTACTTCAAAAAGAGGTGATCGCGTTGAATGCTGCGATCGCGAAACTAGAAACTGCATTTGCTAGCACGCTCCATACAAGCCTTTTAGGCTATGCCGAGCATGTTAAGAAAGCGTACAAAGGTCTCGTTGTAAATTTTCTTTTCCCTTTTCCAATTCCAGATTTAACAGAATAAAAAAAAACGAATGCGATGTTGACATTAATGAATGATTTGCCAAAAAACGTGCTCGGAGTTTCTGCAGAAGGCACCGTGACCGGTCATGATTACGAAACTATTCTTATCCCCGCAGTGGACAAACTGCTGGCTTCCAATAGTAAAATTCGATTACTCTACCATCTCAGCCCCACCTTTTCCAAATTTGATTTACAGGCCATGCTTGATGACGCTAAAGTGGGTATGAAACATTTGTCGGCCTGGGAGCGGGTTGCTATGGTATCGGATCACCAAATGATCAACGGGTTCACAAAATTTTTTAGTCATCTGTTCCCTTGCGAGGTTCGAATTTTTACAAATGCCGAATTGCAAAAAGCAAAGCAATGGATCGTTGAACCTTAAGGGGAATTCAAACTTAGTCAGGTTAATTCAGATTCATCCCTGTATTCATAAATATCTTGTATCGTCTTTCGAATTTAGATTTGACAATCCTTTCCGAAACGATAAGGATCATAATTTCCATAAAGATTTATCGCAGAGATGAAATTGGCGGAAATTACTTCCCCAAAATTTGCTCATACATAGAACGCATAGTAGTGGTGTTCCAATTCGTAAAGCGTCCTCGCTGTATAACCAAATCATTTTCAGCCGGGTGATTTAAATAATATTGAAACACAAACTTTGCGTTGGGATTGTACCATCCGGCCTGCTGGCCAAACCGTAGATCATTGAACACCAAGGCGTCTTTATTTTGCGATGCGATGTAGTAGCCTTGTGAAAACCGAATCAATTTGTGCAAAGCATCATGATCACGCATCGGAACAAGAAGCGAGTCGTTTCTAGCGAAGAACGTTAAAGAGAGGGTATCTTTTCTAACAAATACAGAGCGATACCCAATCCAGTAGCCATACTTATCTTCTGCAACAATATACCAGAGCCAATTGTTGAGCGGAGTTGGTGTAGTAAAATATCGTGTGGGAGCAATCATTTGTTTTCGAAATGTCTTCCTTACATTCCGATCAATCATATATTTATTGGACATCGCATAAACGAGATAAATCGAACTTATTGAAAGACCCGCAAAAGCCCAGGCATTTCTATAGCTATTGCTACGGCCTAACCAAATTAAAACGAAGAAGGAAATCGCCAGCCACAAGGAGTAAAAAGGATCGGCCACAAAGAGCACGTTAAATGAAATACGAGCATGCGAAAACGGTTCAAACCATCCGGTCCCATAGGCATTAAGCGAGTCCAGCAGAATATGAATTATTATCTGTAAACTAAAAAAGAGCGTCCATTTTTTGAATGAAACGGGTTGAAGTACGCTGCACTTTGTTGACCACCAAGCGAGCAAAGGCGCCAATAGTATTGCAAACAAAAACGAATGGGTAAACCCGCGGTGAGCAAGAAGATCCTCTGGCGTATTCAACCAAAAGGAAGCCATGAAATCTACATCGGGAATGGATTGAGCCACCGCACCCAGCAATATCGCTCGCTTGCCAATGACCTTGCCTAATAGTGCTTCACCTATCAGACCACCTAACGCAATGTGTGTAAGCGAGTCCATCTTTGTTCTGAACAAGGTAAGAAAGAAAAAAATACTATTCGTGAATCATATCTGAAGACTTTGCGATCAGCCTCACGGTATAAGATTTATATGCTGTGCCGTTGCTTCGCACTTGAATATTCAACTCATTAAATCCCTAAAATGGGTGCGGCAATAATCGAAAATATGTGCATTACTACGAAGGAACACGTTCTGAGCAAAGCAGGGTACTAAAATCCTGATTTTTATCACTTTTTGCGATTAGCTGCATGATAATAATCCGGAGAGGGCTTGAGTATCGTCATAATTTTTTTGGTTGTAGTTGCCCAATTTTGTGGTGTAATAAAGTAAAAATAAATTTATGAAGGTAAGAAATTTAGTAATCCTTGGTGCTGGAACAGCCGGTACAATGATGGCCAACAAATTGCACAAATCACTCAACGCAAGCGAGTGGAAAATCACCATTGTAGATCGGGACGAAACCCACTACTATCAACCTGGCTTTCTTTTTATTCCTTTCGGCATCTATAAGCCAGAAGATGTAATGAAGCCCAAGGCAGATTTTTTGCCTAATGAAGCTACCTTCATCATTGATGAGATCGAAAAAATACAGCCAGAAAAAAATGAAGTAATCTTGAAAGGTGGACAGAATTTGCCTTATGATATTCTGGTTGTGGCTACGGGGACAATCCCCGTGCCAAAAGAAACCGAAGGGCTCAAGGGAAAGCTATGGTACAAAGACATTTTTGACTTCTACACCTTTGAAGGAACAACCCGTTTAGCCAAGAAATTGGAAAACTGGAAAGGTGGCAAGCTGGTGATCAACCTGGCTGAAACTTTAATTAAGTGTCCCGTGGCTCCACTGGAGTTTACTTTTCTTGCTGATGCCTTCTTCACTGAAAAGGGCATGCGCGACAAAGTAGAGATTTTTTATGTCACGCCACTTTCTGGCGCATTTACTAAACCGAAGACAACCGTCTTCTTGAGTAAATTGCTCAAAGAGAAAAATATAAACGTAGTTCCTGATTTCTATTTACAACGTGTCGATGAAGACCGGAAAGTATTAGTCTCCTTCGATGAAAAGGAGGTTCCATTCGATTTGCTGGTATCAGTACCTGTTAATAAAGGTGATGAATTGATTGCACGCAGCAACATGGGGGACGAAGACGGATTAAATTTTATTCCCACCAACAAAGAAACCCTGAAAGCACTTAAACAAGATAATATCTTTGTGATCGGTGATGCCACCAATGTGCCCGCCTCTAAAGCTGGCTCAGTGGCGCACTTCGAAGGCGAAGTGCTGACCGAAAATATTCTCAGCTACATTGCTGGCGAATCCCTTGAAGCAAAATTTGACGGGCACTCGAATTGTTTTATAGAGACAGGCTTTGGAAAAGCTTCTCTCATTGATTTTAACTATGATACAGAGCCGCTGCCTGGTAAGTACCCTTGGCCTGTAGTGGGTCCGATGGGTTTACTAAAGGTAACACGGGCCAATCACTTCGGGAAATTAATGTTCAAGTGGGTGTATTGGCACATGCTCTTAACTGGAAAGAAACTGCCCGTGAGCAACCACATGTCGATGGCAGGCAAGGAAACAGAAACAGAAACAGAATTAGTATAAAATTTACGGACAACTGATAATAAATAATTTAACATTATGGAAACTGCAACAATAGAAAAACAAATAGAAGTGAACCAAGAAGGTTACCTGAAAGATTCTTCTCAGTGGAGTGAAGATTGGGCTAAAAAAATTGCGACCGAGAATAATATCCCCCTTACACCCAAACACTGGGATGTACTACACTGGCTTCGCAAAAAACATGAAGAGGGCGTTGCACTAAGCATACGTAAAGTGGGAAACTCCGGTCTTGTAGACATCAAACAATTCTATGGATTGTTTCCAGGAGGTCCTTTGAAAATCGCCAGCAAAATTGCCGGCATACCGAAACCGGTAAGTTGTATTTAACGAATCAATAAATCGTAATCATTATGGAAGATGTATTAACTAAACCGATACCTGCTGTAGCAGCAGTGCGGGAGAATAAAAAGAAAGAAACCGTAAAAAAGGTAATTATTATTTGCTCCAAAGGAACATTGGAAGATGTTTATGCAGCATTGATCATGGCTAACGGTGCCTTGGCCGATGGCCGCGATGCAAAAATGTTCTTTACCTTCTTTGGGTTAGACGCTATTTCGAAAAAGAAAGCCGATCATCTCCATACCGCTACCGTGGGCAACTCCGCCTTTATGCCGGCTATGCCTACGATGATGGGCGGACTACCTGGGTTTGAAGCGTTTGCTTCGCACATGATGCAAAAACAAATGGACAAATTAGATATGCCTCATGTCACTGAATTTATCCAAATGATTGATGCGGCTGGTGGCGAAATCTTTGCCTGTAAATTGGCTGCTGATATGTTCAAGTTGAAAAAAGAAGATTTATTGGACGAAGTGAAAGACATCATCACCGTAGGCGAAATGTACGCCCTGGCCGATGGTGAAGGTGCGCACTTCATTTTTATCTGATAAGATCTCAAAATAAAAAAAGAGCCGAGTGGCTCTTTTTTTTATGGTGACTAAACTACAAATTTACACTGAACCCCAGCCATGTTTTATACACTTGTTGGTGGCATGTGCTTTTCGTCCAATGTCTCGTTTAACAATTGTCTACTTACTTTTGTTCGATGCCTTTGCTTTCTTGTTAAAGTCATGACTTCATGATCCGTTGTGCTGCCCGGTTTGCAAACAGAAAACGATGGCCACCATTCTTGTTTTCGACAGGCGCGGGCCCCCGGATATTTCTCTCTTAAAATCATTTACCAAACCAGACCCTCATGCCGTTCAATGTTAAACAGGTGTTGCCACCGTTTTGCGTCTTAGCGAAAATAAAATCGAAAAACCTGATCAAATCGAATGGCCTCAGAAAAAATAGTTGCGATTTATCTCGGGTACAATTTCAAAATAAAATTCAGGGCATGAATCTTAGCTGTTCCTGATCTGATCCGATCCATTCAATCTCCATAGAAAAAACTCACCTCACCGCAACCGAAGGTTCCGTGCAACATAGGCTTCACGCTGGGTCGTACCGACCGCTTGAAGCCTTATTTATTGGCTGCCGTTTTATTCTTCCTGTGTTCGTTATTTTGAAAGTCTCACTTTTTAGTTTATGAACTACATTGCCATTTGAATCATCCAAAGTGCTCTCATCAGATTTCCTTTTAACTAAATCGTTCTCAATCATTGAGGTCTCGATTACACTGAATCCAGCAACGCCCTCCGTTTTTCCAAGTCGAAGGACTTCAATTTGTTTGCCGCTCTTTCCGACTGTCATCAAATACACAATTTTCAATTCTCCGTCATAGACTATCGGATAGTTAGGTTTTGCAAGAATAATTTTGAGGTTGACCGAGTCAGAAAAACTTTGAGTCTTAAACTCATAGAAACTAAATTGATTCAATTCGTGCTTAAAGAATGATTGGTCTTCTCTTATCTTAAAATTCTCCGTGTTCTTAATCTCAGTCAGTCCCTCGATTGAAAATGATTCAACGAAAACTGAGTCCACATTGAATTTGAAGTCGACCGTTTCCTTTTTATTGGTTGAACATGAAATTGTCCCGAGAAATAGAAGTCCTATAAATATTTGTCTCATTTGTCCCGTAAGCGAACGGTGAAGTACAATTACTTTTTATCCGAGAAATTTCTTATTCGGGATTTACTTTGCAGGTGGCACCCAGTTGTTGGGGAGTAGTTCGTG
>DAHVFH010000021.1 GCA_027317105.1 Cytophagales bacterium | reverse complement strand
TCAAAAAAATTTATAACATCCTGAAAACCAAATACCAACCTTTCACGAAACGAAAATCTGTAGTACACAGACTGAAACTAGAAAAAATAGAACCTCCTCAAACACAGCTACTTCTGACCGGATAGCTGCAATGTGGGTTAAATAACATTCTTATGA
This sequence comes from Cytophagales bacterium, assembly GCA_027317105.1. Lineage (GTDB taxonomy): Bacteria > Bacteroidota > Bacteroidia > Cytophagales > Cyclobacteriaceae > ELB16-189. The sequence continues at coordinate 8,371 of DAHVFH010000021.1, read as the reverse complement.
AAATAACTCCAGCATTTTTCCTCATCGTGTTCCCATGCCTCGCGTGGGCGCAATTTGAACGGGGGCAGGCTTTCTTGGGAGGATCGATATCCGTGTCAGCGGCCACTACCAATAGTAATCAATATAACTACAAAGAGACGAATAGTCAATTGTCGATAGCGCCCTCCTTTGGTTACTTTCTTAATTCTAAAATTGCTGTTGGAGGAGGAATTGGGTATTCTACTTCAGTTCAGAAGTCTGGTAATCTAGGAATTCCCAATCAAAAATACAGTAGTCACAATTTCAGCATAAGCCCATTTGTCCGGTACTTTTTTCCAGTGTCCAACTCATTTTATATTGCTCTTCAAGGTCAATTAAATTTCAGTCGAGGTACTGCCACAAATTTTGTCCAGCCAAATGGTACCCTTACCACTTCACCACTTTATAATTTAGGCGCAACAATCAGTCCCATTTTTATTTTCTTTCCTTCTCCTAAATGGGGCATTGAAGCAAGTATCGGATCGTTGGGTTACACCTATACGCGCTACTTGCCAAACGTTTCTTCCACAGGCACTTTCTCGCTTAGCTCAGGCACATTTGCTTTTGGTGTAGCCTACTATTTTAAGAGGAAGGGCAACTAAAATCTATATCCTACTATCGGGAATTTTAGTCTTGCCTTTCGTAATTCAACTGCCTCACCCCAGCGGCCCAATAAAGGGTGGCTTTCAATTTTTCATTTTCCGCTTTTAGCTTCAACAATTTGGATTGGGATTGGATCAACTTTTCCTGCTGCACATTGATTTTGAATAAATCACTTTCTCCATTTTCTAAGTTGAGCAATTCCGCCTTCAAAAGCTGCTCGTAGTTGCCCACAATGGCTCCTTGCTGGGCCAGGATGATGCTCGTATTTTGAAGTTGGTTGAACACGCTGTTCACTTGGTTTACGATTTCCCGCTCTGTTTGCAATAACTCGTATTCCGTGCTACTGATTTTAATTTTCGTTTGGGCAAGTTTGGCTCGCTCCTTTCTTATCAGCACCGGAAACGAAAAGTCAAACCCAAGTCTGTAGTTGCTATTAAAGGCAAACGCATCCAAGGTGCCGGTCGGGGAAAGTGGTTGGTTTATGAAATAATAATTGGCATTCAGCTTGGGCTTCAGGTATTCTTTAGCGAGGCTTCTTTCCACACCCAATTGATCTATTCTTACATTCAGTTTTATCAATTCTGGATGGTTCAATTTGGCGCGTTGCCTTAATTCTTCCAACGTGGTGAGTGCTAAAATATCATCATCTTGCTGAACGCGAGCAGGGGCAATTTGAGCTGGCAACTGCACGGGTTCATTTCCTTCATTCCACAGGTAGTTGGAGACTTTAATTCCTTCGTTAATAAAATCAAGATAGGCCTCTTGCCGCTCAACCAGCCGTTGCTGAAGGGTAATTTTTGCCTGAATGGTGTCCATTCCGGAGGCCTCTCCTAAACGCGCATCCAACTTAACTCTTCGAAAAATTTCAGAGGCAATGGAGGTGCTGCGCTGATAGAGTTGATAATTGTAATATGCAAAGTACCATTGCCAATAATCTTTCGCTGCCTCCAGCAAGATTTTGTTGATGAGCTTCACCTGTTCGGCTTCGGCCATCTTCGCAAAAAGTTTAGCCGTTTTGAGTGCCGCCCTGCGGTCGTCAATAAAAAGACCTCGACCCAAGGGCAGCGATACCCCGGAATAAAGTTGGCGGTTCATATTGGTGGAAGGAATTGAATTCTCGGGGTCAATGTACTGGCCCGAGTTTTGATCCATTCCTATCTTCGGATCAAGGGGGAACCAGGTAGGTAAAGACAAGGCGCTACTCCACTTTTCGTAATAATTGGTTCCGGTGAGTTCTTTTTTGGAATAGTTAATCTCAACCTTTGGGTCAAAGGCGCCACGCGCCAAGCGGATTTCAGCTTGCGCAGTTCTTGATAACAACCTTGTTTGCTTGACGATGGGATGAAATTTTAAGATCACCGAATAAAAATCATTGATCGTGAACGCTTGAACAGAATCCGGCAACCGAAATAGCGTGTCAATAGAACGCTGTGCCTTTACTTCAAGCGCGAGGAACAACAGAAAAAAAATAGTTATCTTCTTCATTCTTCTTTTCCCTTTTGATTGATGTCGATCGGTTCTTTGTATAAGCTGGGTGGAAACCCATTAAGCCTCCGCCAGAGTTCGTACCATACGGTCACATCATCCAACATTACCCAGCCTTTGATCCCGGATCCTACGCGGAGTTGCTTTGGCCATTGGATGTCCTTCTTATCAGGAACGACTAAAATCCGAAATTCCCCTGCACGGGTATTTACATAGTCAATGACCTCAACCCGGCCTCCAAAAGTGCCCACGGAAATACTCGGCCATCCGGAAAACTGAAGGGCAGGGAATCCATCAAATTCAATCCGCACTTTCCTGCCAATGCTGATTAATGGTACGTCCATTGCCCGCACAAACATTTCCACTGCTGCATCCGCACTTTGTGGTAAGATGCTGCACAACGGATCTCCTTCCTTTATGGTTTGGCCTATCCCCGCTTGAGAAGCCTTGACAACAACACCATGCTGTGGCGCCAATATGAAATACTGCTGACTGCGGATTTCCATATTCGTGTACTCATTTTTGAGTTTGGCCAATTCTCCTTCTGTGTCAAACATGTCAGACAAATTGCTGTTCAGTTCTGACTCGGCTTTGTTTATTTTTTCTAGAAATTCGGCCTGAACCCGATCGATTTCTATTTCCGCATTCACAAAGTCCGCTTCACTTCCCTGGTATTTGTATTCAATGTCTTGAAATTTCGTAAGAGGAATATTTCCCGCTTCGAATAAAGTCTTATTGCGGTCATATTGATTCTTGGCATTTTTAAAACGAACTCGCTCGGCTTCTAATTTCGCTTTGGACTGCTCTACCTTTATTTTCATCCCCTCTTCAAGTGCGCCAATTTGTCGCCCCAGTGCTTTCGCTTTCAATTCCTTTGAGCTTAAGCCTTGTTCTTTAGATCGGATGACTTGCATTAGTCGCACTAACATTTGAGGATCAAAATATTTTTCTTTGATCTCACTCAAGATGGCGATGGTGTCGCCTTTCTTCACGAATTGACCTTCGCTGATGTTCCAACTTTTAATCCGACCAGCAATGGCTGTCTGTACCGTTTGAGGCCGGTTGCTTGGTGACAAAGCCGTAACAAGGCCAACGCCATGAATGTTTTGCTGCCAAGGCAAGAAAAGAACAATTAGAAAAATAAACCCAAGTGCCATTAGCCACCAAGCCAAAATTTTTCCCGTTCGCGGAGTGTCAAGTGACCGCAATGAATACAACCGCTCATACGATACGCTATTTTCGATTGAATGTTTTGACAGCTTTAACATGACAGTTCACTTTTAAGTATTTGCTCAATTTGTTGCCAAGAACCTTCCGCTTTTATTAAACCTTCATCCAGCCAAATAATGCGATCACTGACCTGTTGAATAAGTGGGTCGTTTGAAACAAAGATGACAGTGCATTGATTGAACCCTGACAGGATGCGTGCCACAATTTCCTTTTTTTCCTTACGGGTCAATAGCGTAAAGAAATCGTTTAGAATAAGGAGCTTAGGTCGCTTCGCCAAACATCTTGCTATGATCAATTTTTGAATAAAGGTGTCCGGAAGGCCTTTCCCCCCACTGAGCACCCGGGCATTTAAACCCTCAGGCATAGCGTTGACTTCATCCAAAATACCGATGGCGTTCATCGCGTTAATGGCGTGCGCGGTTGTAACCAATGGTTTGCCTACGGTGACGTTTTCTAAGATGGTTCCGTCAAATAAATCCTCGGGCGAAATATTTTTTGAAACAAAGTCGCGAAGATGCGTAAGATCCAGGTCGCGGAGGGAATAGTTGTCGATGGTGGCAATGCCTTCGAAGTTCGAGTACAGTCCAGTCAGCACGTTCACCAAGGTGGTTTTGCCACCACCCCCAGGACCACTGAGGCAAATTTTCTGTCCAGGCAACACCGTAAGGTCAATGCCGTTCAAGGCGTACTTTGCTTTTTCTCTGTATCTATACCGGAGATTCTTGACCATCACCGCTAAGCCATTTTCATTCACAACTCCAAAATCAAGTCCTCCTGCTTTTTCAAGTGGAAGATCCGTTACATGAGCGACTTTATCTACGGCCGTCAAAAGATCGTAGACCACGTCCATGTACATGATGATTTTTTCGACCGCATTCAAGGTTAAAACAATGATGACTTCGGATGCCACAAATTGACCCAGTGTAATTTGTCGATCCACCACTAACAGCGTGCCCATGATCAGCAATCCGCCAACGATCGCTGCTTTGAATAGAACGATCACACCATACTGGGTAATCAACGTTCGAAAATGACTCGTTCGAAACTTGAGATAATTATTTACATACCGGTCGGTATTGCGAATTGGCAAATCGGTGGAGCCGGCTAATTTGAAAGAGGGAACAACCCTGGCAATCTCTTCAAGCCATTGTGCCACTTTGTATTTATACTTTGATTCTTGAATAGAGGATTTTAGTCCGCGTGGACCTGTGGTGTAAAAAATCAATATTAGCGTGGAGATCAACAGCAATCCATAAAAAACAAAGAAAGGGTGATACAAGGATATCAGGAAAAGGCCAAAAATAATTTGAATGCCAGCGGAAGAGAGGTCAATTAATAATTTAGGCAAACCTTTCTGGATGGTGATGACATCAAAAAAACGATTCACTAATTCAGGCGCATAATTGTTGGCCAATGCTTCGAGGCGAACGCGCGGCAGTCGAAAGGCAAATTCAAATGCCGCCTTGGTGAAGATCCTTCGTTGCAAAAATTCTACCAAACGAATCTGCACGATCTGTAAGATACCCGCAAGCAATACCCCTGTAATCACCAGGCCAATCATCACATAGACGGAGCTGAAAACCACACCGCCCGACACCAGTTCTACGGTCGTTTGAATTCCTAGCGGCAAGATCAGGCTGACCAACCCCACTACGACCGCATAAAAAAGGATATAAAAAATTTCCTTCCGCTCCGTGCGCAAAAGTTGGAACAGCCGCTTCATGGGGCTTGTCATGGTTCCTTCTTCTGCTTGCGGGAAAGGGTTTTCGTAGTTAAAGATCGTCAGGAAAATGATTTCTCCGTTTGTGTTACGAAGAAGGTTTAGGCCCTCAACTTCGACTTCGTGATGCCGGGTGTGGACTTCCCCTATTTCGAAGCACTGAAATTTACCATTCTTCCTAATCAAAAGGCAAGGTGCTATTTGGGTGGCCTCGCAAAATACGAGAACGGGGCTCAGACTTTCATTGACATAATTGAAAAAGGCAGATCTTTCCAGAGAATTCTCAAGCATCAAAATCTGAATTCTATTGCCCGCTTCGATCAAGTCGCGCTTAAATTCAGGAAAATCTTCTTCGCAATAAGTCCGCGAAAAATGATTGACGCTTTCAATTGATTCGTAATCGAAGTCATGCATTAAGACTGTGGCAGACTCACGGAGGACACGTGCTATTTGATCGCTGGTGAACATAACTTAATTTTTTTGAATGGCGCCAAAAGCCAAATTTTCAAGAAATAAATAAAGATCGTCATGGAGGGATTTTCCTGATTTAATGTTTGTGAGTGAGGGAAGGTGCTCTGCGAAAAAAATTTGCTGCGTGGAGGCTACCAACAGCGAGCTTACGAGGGCACTTGGAAAAGTGTAGGTAGGTTTTATCTCCAAAACAATTTCTGTGATTTTTTTACAAAGGGATTTAAAACTCCCAAAAAGACCTTCCTCGTTTTCATCATCCACGGATTTGGTCAAATACATCTTGTTGAATTCTGCAATTACAATACGGTGCAAAGCTTCTTCATTAACAAATTCAAAAGTGGGATCATATTTTTTTTCTTCTGAAATAATGCGCAGGCATTCCTTCAATTTTCGTTCGGGTTCGTTAATGTTGGTGATGGCCTTGTCAATACAATATTCAATCCAGTGCCAATACCAAGAAACCAAATACACTAACAGCCGATGTTTATTTTCAAAATAACGGTAGACAGAAGCCTCTGTACAATCAATTTTTCCGGCCAGTTTCTTGAAGGTGAATTTTTCAACACCCAAGGCAGCGATCATTGTGATGCTTTCACTAATAATCCGCTGACCCAGGTCAGAGTGCTGGGGATCTCGTATATAGAGATGCCGATTCAATTTAAAGGTAAGTGTAGTCATAATCGTAAATCACGCAAATATAATAGTATTACTATCATATTTGTACGTAATATTTACATCATTTCAATAAGTAACTGACTACCAATAAATTAAAATTTAAAATAATTATTTAATTTAATTTAAAATTCCTTTAATAAAATCCATGCTCCAATAACGAGTGTGAACCATCCGAAGCCCTTGCGCAGATAGAAAGCGGTAATCCTTCGTGATAGAATATTGCCAAATAAAATCCCGAAGACAGCCAATACGGTGACGGAAAGTAAAAAAGGCCAATCCATAGCATGATTAAGTAAATCGCCAACAAATCCGGTAAGCGAATTGATAGCGATAATAAACAGTGACGTACCCACGGCCGTCTTAAAAGGAAGCCCGGTAAGAAAAACCAAAGCCGGAATAATTAGAAAACCACCTCCTGCGCCAACGAGCCCGGTTAAAAAGCCAATTAAGGCACCTTCCACAATCACCAAAAAAACACGAAATTTTCGGTTATCCGAACTGGCTTCACGTGGATTGCGAATGAGCCGAAAGGATGCGAGTACCATCAGCACCGCAAAGATCCCGAGAAGCAATTCTCGTTTTGTCAAAATGAAACCTCCAATCTCAAACAATTGGTTAGGAATGGCGGGAACAATCCAATGCCTTGTAGCAAAAATGGCCACGATAGAGGGGATGCCAAAAAGAAATCCGGTTTTGAGGTTAACCAAATGTTCGCGGTATTTGGGTATCGCACCCACAAAACTGGTGACGCCTACGATGAAAAGCGAATAGGCCGAAGCCAGTACGGGCTCTATGCCAAACAAGTAAACTAAAATGGGGATGGATAGAATAGAGCCTCCTCCACCTAACATGCCAAGTACTACACCTACCAAAACCGAAAAACAATAACCTAGAAATTCTAACACGAGATTTATTTAATGTTTTGAGTAATCTAAAACAAAGGCATCCGGGAATTGTTTTTTTAACTTATTCACAAAATCTTGCGCTTTTGTTTGCGATGAGAACGATCCAAGAATGAGGCTATAATATTTTGCACCTTTAACAGCCTTCACCGACACCGTAGCTTTTTTCTTGTAGGATTTTTTCAAATTGTCGGCAAGACGAAGTAAGTTAGTCAACTCTTGATAGGTTCCTATCTGAGCGCCAAAACCATTAGGTTCCACCTTTGAAATTTCAATGTCATAGTACTCGTTATCTGAAACACTTGTTGAATTGACTTCAACTGGTTGGGTATTCGTTTTACTATTTTCTCTTGTCACCACTTCTATTTTTACATTGGCTACACCTTTATCTACAAATCCTAATTTTGCTGCCACCGACTTCGTCACATCAATAATCCGTCCGGCCACAAAAGGCCCGCGATCATTTACAGTGACTTCGGCTGATTCATTGTTTGCCAGATTGGTTACTTTTAATACCGTACCGAAAGGAAATGTTTTGTGAGCGGCCGTTGCCTTGCCGGCATGATATTTTTCACCGCTTGCCGTTGACCTGCCTTCAAAAAAATCTGCATAAAAAGAGGCTTGACCGGTCTGAGTTTGAGCCTGTAAAATTTTGACTAGAAACAAGAGACTGAAGAAAAAAAAGTAGTTCACGCAATTGTTCTTTTGAAATTAATTTGTTGGCAATCGGCAGATTACTCGCAGATGTATTTTTCAATCTAAATCCATTCTAACTTCTCTACTGTTTTCTCTGTGATCACGTCCCCGGTATGTTTGGTTTCCTTTGGCTCGATAAGCATTAAAAAAACTTCTTCCCCATTGGTATAAGGCCGATGCTCCACGCCTTTTGGCACCGTTAAAATCTCTCCCGGTTTCACTTCTACTGTTTTGTCACGGAACTCAATAAAAAGCGTTCCCTTTTGAATTACAAAAAGTTCATCTTCCTCCTCATGTTTATGCCAGACAAATTCACCTTTTACCTTGGCCAGTTTGATGTAGTTCTCATTCAATTCACCAATAATGTACGGATGCCATTGCTCATGGATCTTTGAAAACTTTTTGCCGAGATTAACCGATTCCATTTACTTTAACTTTAGTTGGAAAATTAACGAAAGTTTTTGTAAAAAATTGACTCCTTAAGAATACCTAACCTGGGGGGTTGTTAAACATGTAAGTCTTGAATACCTTGTATCAAAATCCACCAATATGAAATCGTCATTATTAATTC
>DAHVFH010000018.1 GCA_027317105.1 Cytophagales bacterium | reverse complement strand
GAATTACATTGAGCGAAGATATTTTGCGAAAGCACAAACAACAGCATAATAAAAAGGAGTGCCTTTTTCATCTTTGTCGGATTTCCAATTTATCAAATTTACATATTAATTAATTTATTGAAGTAAGAGGATCCGGTTGCGCTTATAGTTGGCTAACAGCCGGTGAGCCATTAACTATAAAAATGCTCATTTTAAAATTCGCTTAAAAACATTGTGCCAGCTTGTCAAGCTTTGTTTTGTTAGAAGGTGGCGATCCACTAAACCCTGAATGAAAGGAAAGTCAATTAAATCTTGATTGATGCCAATTTGAATGAGGATGAAACGCCATGTTCATCTTTAACTGAAAACGGCTAACGAATTTTACCGACAATATTTTTTCAGTAAGTCAGATGCTTGGGCGACATCCAACTTAACGGCTTGGTTCCAATCGGCACACGCGTCTGGTCTTCCCAACCAATTTTTAGCAATGCCCCGCCCAAAATAAGCCATGCCATAGTTTGGGGAGTAGTAGATGGCCTTATCAAAATCTGCGATCGCAGCGCTATAATTTTTTATTCGAAGCTCGGCTTCTCCGCGGCTGACATAGGCGTTGGCATAGGTGGGGCTTATTTGTATGGCTTGCTTGAAATCAATGATGGCTCCTTGAAAATCTCCAGAAAAGCTTTTGGCCCTTCCGCGGTCAACGTATGCGGCATCAAAATTTGGCTTTAGGGCAATGGCTTTATTAAAGTCTTCGATGGCACCTGGATAGTCTTCTAAATTTACTTTGGCGTCCCCGCGGTAGGCGTACGCCAATGTATATGTTGGATTAAGTTTAATAACGGTATCAAAATCTTCGATCGCACCTCGATAGTCTTTCGATTCGAATTTTGCTTTGGCGTTGTACATCGAATTGGTTGCGCTGATGTCGTCTACTCTTGCATTATACTTAGCCGCCAATGCATTTCGCGCATTCAATTCTTTCTGCGCATTAAGTTCTTGGGTTAATTCCGCCAACCGTTTGTTGCTGTCATCAAGGTGTTCTTTTAGTTCGGTCAGTTCATTCATTTTTTGCTGATCCTCACTTAACCTTTTTAACGAAGCTTGGAGGCTCGTAGTGTCTACGGTAATGGCTGCCTTCATCCAAAAAGTTTCACCATTCCAGGTTTCCGCCAATACGTCAAGTTTGGTAATACCTGCGCTTATGGTAGAGATATTTTCAGCGAATTTTTGCGAGTTCTTACCACCTGCATCAGAGGTATGTAGCATTTCATGACTTTCCACATACACACCCAGTTCGTTCAAAAGCATGGACCGGAGTTGGTTAATGGCTATCGCCCTGCAAGAAATCTTGCTGTCGGCATCACTGGCCTTGTAAGTGAATTCTTTGACAAAAGTTTTATCCTGAGCATGGAGCTGGCCGTTCATCAAAAAAAGGATAGGAACAAAAATGAATTGAAACCTCATGGTACGTTGCGGTCAACTATTAAGGATGGCCATTGGACGAAAGAAATGGGAACGGGTTTAAAATTATTGAAATTATTGCAGACTAAAGTAACCGAGTGCTAAAATTTACATTTCAATTGATTATTTCAAAGATCGTTTGAAAATTTCATTCCAAGTTGTCAAACCAGGTTTTGGCTGAAGTTTGGTATTCACTAATCCAAGATAGGCGAAATAGGCAATTGTTGGATTGATATAACTGGGAACGGTAGCCAACTCAATGTCGGTAAAGGTCAGCTGAAAAACACCAATAGCTTTTGCCTGATCTAACAATTCGCTTTGTCTGGTAATATAATCCTGCTGAACAGCGTTGCTGCTGTTAATTGTACCACCCGGCCCGTTAAATGTCTGGGATGTCCAGCCGCCTTCAGAGACAAATACGGGTAAGGATTTTCCGGCCACAAGATTTGAATAATAGTTAGTCGGAAGATTCTGTGGTTTTGTAAAACTAAAATACGGGTAGGAAGAAATACCGAGTTCCTGAACAAAAGGAAAATCCGTTAAGTCCTGATCAACGCCCACATAATTTCCGTTGCCACCTAATTTTCCCCAAGCCACCTCTGCCTGAACACTTACACTTAATTTTACATTTTGATCGATAGCCCGAACATCAGTTACCGCTGCATTGACCGCTAGTTTTACTCCGTTGTAAATCGCGGAACTTGCTGCCACCCGTATCAGGTTGGTTTCAAGTGCCAATCCGAGATGATCTGGTCTTAGCATACTGTCCACCACTACCACAAACCTGCGATATACATTTTGAACCGCTTGTTGTGAGATGCTTTTTCCTAAAGCTACCAATCCATCTGAATCGGACGTCCGGTTTAATCCATTTTCCGGATCGATGTAAACCCACAGTTTTAAATTTTTTGATCGATAAAAATTAGCAAGCCCAAGAAGATAATTAAGCACATATTTTTGAGGGGATTCGCCTGCATAAAGAGAATCCCATGGCACTTCCATGCTTATAATGGCCGCATCGGCATACCGTGTCCAGAGGTTGAGCGATAAAATAAGGGTATCAAAACTTGTGAAATTTGGTGCTGAATTAGCAAAGCCCATGTTATAGGTTCGAGTGGTTGATGTGGGCACGGCATCGTTTTTTTTGCAAGAAATCACTAAACCAAATGCCGCAAGTGCTAGAATTAAGGAGTAATATTTCATAATGAATAGGATGCGTTTTCTGCGAATAATGTTGCTTCCTTTAGGCGTTATATGGTTTTCCTGTTTATTTAGATACGGTCAACGACCTAAATCGCTTTGAACTGCTCAAAGGCTTCCTTACAATCAAGGCAGTAATAAATCGAGCGACAAAGGGTCGGGCCAAAAGGGGTTTTCATTTCTGTATTTTCGCCATCGCACCGGGGGCAAATAGCTTGCTCCAAAATCCCAAGATCTGCAAACACCAGAGCCGATGGAGGAGGAGCGAAGCCATACATTTTTAGGGCGGCTCGCCCCTTTTCAGAAATCAAATCTGAACTCCAAGCTTTCTTGTAATTGACTTCTACCTTAACGTTGCGAATACCTTTTTCTTTTAGCACCGTCTCGACCTCAGCTTTCATGTAATCTAATGCTGGGCATCCTACAAACGTAGGGGTCATTTCAACGTGTACCAGATCGTTGGCTACATTCACTTCAGTGATCACTCCCAAGTCAACCAACGATAGCACTGGGATTTCAGGATCTTTTACCTCCTGAAGCCATTCAAAAATTGTGTCTCTTGTAAGCATACAATATTTCAAAATTACGAATTCAAAATTGAAATCCCTGATATAAGGGAGTAGATGAAAACATACTTGCTCATCTTTTAACTTGCACCAAATTTTGTATCTTGAGTTTTAAAATTTTGAATTTGATCCATGCTTAGCGCCAGTATCCATAAACAAGTCTTTCAGTTTGCTTTTGCAGCTCGCACTTCGCGCGGCCCCATGCTGGATAAAACTTCGTGGTTCATCCGGCTGTGGGATGATGCAAGACCTGAGGTTTATGGATTAGGTGAATGCGGTCCGCTAGCAATTTTAAGCAAAGAACATGGGCCTGAACTTGAAGTCGTGCTGAATGAATTTGCTTCTGATTTACAAAGCAAAAAGCTTTCTTTACCGATACAGGGATGGACTAATATTCTGGAACTACGGGATTTCTTTATCTTAAATACTATTCATCAAAAATACTCCTCCATTCAATTAGCTTTTGAAACCGCCCTACTGGATTTAATCAACGGAGGAACACGAATAATTTTTAGGAATAGATTTATTTCACAGACACCTATTCCCATTAATGGTCTTGTTTGGATGGGGGGATTAGATTTTATGTTGCAACAAGTAGAGATAAAAATCCGCGATGGTTACCGCTGCGTGAAATTGAAGGTGGGTGGCTTGGACTTTGAAAAAGAGTGTGATGTATTGCAATACATTCGGAGAAAATATTTTCGCGAAAATATTGAGATTCGATTGGATGCAAACGGTGCATTTAAAAAGGAGGAAGCGTTGCAGAAGATCCATAGCCTAAAACGGTTTCAAGTGCACTCTATCGAACAGCCGATCAAACCGGGTTTACCTGAAATGGAGCAGCTTTGCCTGGAATCACCTATTCCTATTGCTTTTGATGAAGAATTAATTGGCATCGACACGGCCATTCAAAAAGAGGAGTTGTTAAAAAAATTGAAGCCTCAATTTATCATCCTTAAACCTACGCTTCATGGTGGATTAATTGGCTGCGATGAGTGGATTCAACTAGCGCAAAAGCTAAATATCGGTTGGTGGATAACCTCTGCGTTGGAATCTAACATCGGGTTAAATGCTATTGCACAATTTACTTCACAATACACAACCAACATTCCGCACGGCTTGGGTACGGGCCAGATTTACACCAATAATTTTTCATCGCCCTTATTGGCTAAAAAGGGATTTCTTCATTATCAATCGAATGAAACGTGGGATCTGACCAGTTTATTTCCTGATGAGGCAGTCGAGTCGTTGTACTTGAAGGATTGACCACTTAAATTAATTTTAAACTGAATTTGAATAAAGGTCTTTTGTTGCCAATGGTTAAGCTTTATATTTAAACGTTTGAAAATTGAACGACCATGGTTGTTACCCGAAGAATTTTAATAAAACAGTTAATGCTCGCTTCCGTGGGCATCACGATTGTGCCATCCTTTATCGGATGCAGTTCTAAATCATCTTTGTTATTTAAAAACATTGCTGTTACCCAAGATCAGGAGGCATTGCTTGCCCTGATTGCAGAAACGATCATTCCCAAAACCGATAGCCCAGGAGCAATCGAGACATCAACCCAGGCTTATACGGCTAAAATGATTGATGACTGCATGACGAAGAAAGATCAGGAAAAATGGCTTGCTGGTTTAAACCAATTTGTACAATTAAGCGAAAAGGAAAACAGCAACGGCTTTGCCGGATTGACTTCCAGTGAACGTGAAAAGTTTTTGACCCAGTTTAGTGAAAGCAAGGAAGAAAATGTCGTTAACTTCTTTTATAAAAATGTAAGGCGCCTTACCCTTCGTGGCTATACCACCTCGGAGTATTTTCTGACCAAGCAAAATTTTAGTCTCATCCCCGGGCATTTTAAAGGGTGTGTTCCAGTTTCTAATCCTTCTTAAATAAGTTATGGCGAGTAATGATTCTCTAAAAGATCGAACCTTTGATGTCATCGTAATTGGCTCGGGCATGAGTGGCGGATGGGCAGCCAAAGAATTTACGGAAAAGGGGTTGAAGACACTTTGCCTTGAGCGCGGCCGTGATGTGAAACATCTAAAGGATTATCCCACTACGAATATGATGCCGTGGGAATTCGAACACAGGGGAGAAGTGCCAACCGTCATCAAAGAAGAAAACCCGGTAGCGGCCCGATGCTATATTTTCCGGGAAGATGCCATGCAATTCATGGTGAAAGACAATGAACACCCTTACATCCAGGAGAAACCATTTGATTGGATCCGTGGCTATCAGGTAGGTGGGAAGTCGCTCTTATGGGCTCGGCAAACACAACGATGGAGTGATTATGATTTTGAAGGGCCCGTCCGAGATGGATTTGCAGTGGACTGGCCGATACGCTATAAAGACATCGCGCCTTGGTATAGTTATGTAGAGAAGTTTGCCGGTATCTCTGGAAATAAAGATGGATTGGCTGTATTGCCTGATGGGGAATTCTTACCTCCCTTAGAAATGAGTTGTGTTGAAAATTATTTCAAGGAGTTCATTGCCAAGACTTACAAGGATCGCCATGTCATCTATGCACGGTGTGCGCACCTCACCGAGCCACAGCCCATTCACATTGAGCAGGGACGAGCACAATGTCAAAACAGAAATTTATGTCAGCGCGGTTGTCCATTTGGTGGATACTTTAGCAGCAATTCTTCAACCATTCCTTGGGCATTAAAAACAGGAAACTTAACGCTTCGCCCATTTTCGGTGGTTCACTCGATTATCTATGATGAGGGGAAAGGAAAAGCTACCGGAGTGCGGGTGATTGATACAAACACAAAAGAGTCGATCGAATATTTTGCGAAGGTTATTTTTGTAAACGCTGGTGCATTGAACACCAATCTGGTCTTATTGAACTCAGTGTCGAAAAGATTTCCTAACGGTCTGGGTAATGATAGTGGCCTACTTGGTAAGTATGTCGCCTTTCATAATTATAGGGCGCACATCTCCGCCCAGTACGATGGATTTGCCGATACAAAAACAGAAGGCGGGCGACCAACCTCGGCTTATATTCCACGATTTAGAAATGTGGTGAAGCAGGAAACGGATTTCCTCCGTGGGTATGCCTCTGGTTTTTATGCGGGCCGTTTTAAATCCAATTTGATGGAAGGTATTGGCGAGCAGCTAAAAGACAGTTTATCCAAATCAACATTAAGTCCCTGGCATGTGGGCTCACACATGATGGGAGAAACGATCCCCAAGGAATCGAATACTGTTCATCTTGATGCTGAAAAAAAGGATGAATGGGGAATGCCTTTGCTCAACATCAATATCGCATACGATGATAATGATGAGAAAATGGTGAAGGATTTTATGGATCAACTTACAGAAATGTACACCAAAGCAGGGTTCACTAATATTAAAGCAGAAGACAGCAAACAGGCTCCCGGTTTGGATATTCACGAAATGGGTGGAGCGCGCATGGGTAGTGATCCAAAAACTTCTTTGCTAAACAAATGGAATCAATTACATGCGTGTAAGAATGTTTTTGTTACGGATGGCGCTTGCATGACTTCCACGTCTACGCAAAACCCTTCACTCACCTACATGGCGATGACAGCGCGGTCGGCTGATTTTGCAATGGATGAGATGAAGAAAGTGAATATTTAAAGCTCATCGAAAATAAAAGAAATGCCATCCAGACTAAGGATGGCATTTTTGCGGTTTGTTCATTTGGTTTTACTTAGCTACCCAGGTGAAATCATTTCCTGTTCCTGGGGGAAGGGCTATTCCCGTCAGATATTCTGCTGCATTGGCTGAACTATAATTCTGAATGGAACAATTATTTACATTGATTGAAGCTCCAGTATAGATAGCGGGCACACCTGACAATCCAGAATATTCAAACTTACAATAATCTAATTGTGTATTTGTCTGGGTGTAGTTCGCGTCAAAATAAAGGCCTTTCCAGCCTCCTGGTGCCGGACTCGTTGCTGCTGTGGTGAAGGTTATCATATCTGAACTTGTTCCAATGGCAGTAACAACAGTACTCGCATAATAACCGAACCAAAAGTAGGAATCACTTTCGAATAGAAATTTAGTTCCCGCCTCAAGGGTCAATGATCCATCGATATCATTTTCACCATTGCTCACATAAAAATCAGCGGTTTGTTTTTTCCAGGTTACTGGGGTTGTATAAATATGCGAACCTGAAAATTCAATTCCTTTCCCTGCTGCCGCGGTAAGTGTATTGCCTGTACCCAAATCGGGCAAATGTTTTGTGTTTGTCACCACCACATGATCTGAGCAAGTATTAATTGTGTTATTGTTGAACGCTTGGAAGCCAGCATCATCACCAATGGTTTTAATACCATAACTGGCACTATTGCTGATGGTGTTGTTAGTGAAAGTAATAGAAATTGAGCTACTGGAACTTAAGTTAACTGCACCAAAATTGGAATCTGATCCTGCATAATTGATAGTGCAATAATTCATAATTGAATTGGAAAGCGTTAAGTCATAGAAATTAATATATTTCCATGATCCTGCTGTTGGGCTCACGGCATTTGAAGTAAAGGTTATTGGCGTTGTTGAGGAACCGCCATCAGCCACAAAAGTGGTTGAGGCGTAATAGCCTATTTCGATACTGCCACCTGAAGTAAATTCAAAAGTCGTGCCTGGCGAGATTGTGAGGTTTCCATCAATATCCAGCTCATGGTCGACAATATAAGGCACATCTGCATTGATCCAGGTTTGTGATGAATTATTGTTGTAAGAACCTGTAATGAATATTCCGTTACTTCCAGTAAAAGTATTTCCGGTTCCTATAGTGCTTAATTTCTGGGCCTCTATCGACAATCCGTAATTAGAAGTGGAAGTTATGCTATTGTTTGTGAAAGAAACGAACCCTCCTTTGTTATTGGCATAATAGGCTACTATTCCATAACCATTTGAAAAACTTATTGTCGTGTAATCGATGGCGAGGTCGCATCCTTCCAAGTTTATCGCGCCTGTAGTATTTGAATTTCCCGCGTACATGATCTTGCAATACTTCAGTGCCGAATTATTCAATGTATTATTATAGAAGTAAAGACCATCCCAAGCACCTGCTGCAGGGGATACAGCACTAGAAGTAAAGATAATTGGCATATTGGCCGTGCCAATCGCAATGAACGTGGCATTGTTCGAAGCTCCAATGTTGAGGCTGGCATTGGCATCAAACTGAATTACTGTGCCAGGTTGGATAGTAATGATGGCATTGTTACTTACATTCAAGCTACCCGTAATATGATAGACCTTATCGGCAGTCCAGGTTATGGATTGCGTGATATCCTGATCAACGGTTACCGTATTTGAGGCCACTTTAACTGTAACAGTCCAAACGGTAGTTGTCTTATTCGGCTGGGTGACCGTGTAGGAGATTGAATTAGTAAAGTCTTCCGTTTGTCCTGATGCAGGGCTTATGGAAAGACCGCTGGCCAAAGCAATCTCCGTAGTTAGTTTTGTAATGTCAGTACCGCTAGGCACACCTATGGTGATGGTTTGGTTAACGGTGTCAATCACTCCTGTAGATGTGGGTGTAACAATTTTAAACGAAGAGATTTCTTTCCCTGGCCACGTTACAGAAGTATGGTTGCTCGGTGCTGGGTTATCTTTTTTACAAGAAATTAAAGTAACCTGACTAACACAAACGAAAGCCAGATAAACTAAAATGGGTTGTGCTCGTTTCATTTTCATTTTTTTTATTTGATAGATTAATTCTCCATTCAAATAAAAAAATATATAATAAACTATGGTATCGGATAAATATCTGATTTTGCTAGGACAGGTTTTTACGGTAAACGATTCAGGGTTTTGCTCACGGCCTGTGATTTAGAATGAACATGAAGTTTTGAATAAACACTGCAGATGTGGGTCCTTACAGTGCTGAGGCTGATGCAATATTTTTCAGCAATCCTTTTGTAACTCAATCCATCAATAAGCGCATATAAAATTTCGCGCTCTCTTTCGGTAAGCCGATATTCTGCCAAAGAATTTTTCGGCTTTTTCTGAAAAGCCTGGACTACCTTGCGGGCAATGCTTGCAGACATGGGGGCTCCTCCTTGATGTAGTTCTACAATGGCTTCAATAATTTCCTCTGAAGGTGTTTTTTTTAATAGGTAACCCATCGCTCCAGCACTTATAGCATCGAATATCTTTTCATCATCGTCAAAAACGGTAAGCATCATTACCAAGATGTTTGGAAAATTTGATCGAATCGTTCGGACGCCCTCAATTCCAGATATATTGGGTAGGCCAATATCCATAAGAACGATGTCTGGTTTTGTTTTAGAAAATTCGCTGACTACATTCATTAGATTGCCAAGCATATTGACGCAGGTAATACCTTCAGTGCGGTTTAGTAAATTGGCAAGGCTACCCAACAAGGTTTTGTTGTCTTCTACAACAGCGACTTTTATCATGTTCAAGATTCTCTAATAAAACGAGATGTTCCTATCGGATATTTATTTGATTTTAATTTTAAGTGAAATAGTTGTCCCTTTTTCTGGCGCACTAATGATACCGAGTTCTGCATGCATAAGGCTTGCCCTGTTTCGAATGCTTTCGAGTCCATTGCCTTCAAAATTGGAAGTAGGAATAAATCCTTTTCCATTATCCACCACATCAATGAAAAGATATGGTTTTGAAATGGAAATTTGGATTTTAGCATAGGTACATTCAGAAAACTTGATGAGGTTGTTGATTGCTTCCTTAACAATCAAATAAAGGTGTTGGCGATATTCCATAGGTAGTTTAATATTACTGACATCGTCAGTCTCAAACTCGTAATTAATTCCTTTTGCTTCAAAAAGCGAGGCACCTGACTGTTTTATACGGAGAAGTAATCCCTCCAAGGTATCGTGTTTGGGATTAATACTCCATACAATATCGTCCATTCTATCCATAAGGGTAATCGAATTGCTTTTTATCTGACCAAGCAGTTCTGCTGCCAACGGGCGATCTTTTTCCTTCAAAATGATGTCACTTAAAATCGATATAGAACTTAGGGTGGATCCCACATCGTCATGAAGATCAGTCGAAATTTTCATTCGCAGTCGTTCCATTTTCAAGACTTGATGAATCCTAATGCGAAAGAGAATATAAACTAAGACAAAGATAAGTAGCGTACACAAGGATAGGAACCACCATGTTTTCCAGAATGGGGGGGAAAGAAATATTGTAATTGAATCACCCTTTTCATTGGCAATGCCGTCCCGGTTTTTGCCCCTTACCTTAAAAATGTAAGTCCCTGGATCAAGGTTGTTATAGTTGGCGTGACCGTTAGTCGTGGTAGTCCAACTCTTGTCCAATCCATCAAGTTGGTATTGGAATCTAGTATTTGTGGGACTTGAATAATCCAATAAATCAAAGTCAAGAGAGACTTGGTCTTGATCGTATGATAGCCTTATTTCTTTACCGCTTTTTCCTTCGGTCCAATAATAGCGCTTTCCAAAGACTTGAAATGAAGAAATGTAAATCGGAGGTGGTGATTGGTTTCCCGTCACACTGCTCGGATCGAAATCCATTATTTTTTCGCCAGTAGCAAAAACGATGCGGCCGTCCGATAATTTGGTAAGGATGACACCGTTAGGATCTGCTTTTTCGAGCCCATCTTCCTCTTTGAAAATTCTAAAATCAAGTTTTTGTGGATCATATAATACTAAACCTCTGCTAGTGCCTATCCAAACTCTCTCTTGATTATCGCCTACTACTCCTAAAACATTATTAGTGGGTAGCCCATCAGAAGTTGTTAGTAGCTGAATAGAATCGCCAACAATTCGGCCTAAACCACTGCTTGTAGCTATCCACACCGTATTATTTCCACCTTCACAAATTGAGGCTATATGGCTCTCTTTTAAATCTTCTTTGAACATCTGTTGAACAGTTCTATCCTTTTGATCATATTTCCATAGCCCAAGTCCGTCATCAGCAAACCAAACGTTATGTGCATGGTCTTCCATGATACTCCAAACATTGAAATAATCGGTTAGACCTTCCTCGTGTTTAACGCCAGGATTATAGTCGTAAAAACGTCCGGTATGCTTATCAAATTTGCAAATCCCTTTTTTGTAAAAACCAACCCACGAAATTCCATTGCTGTCTTCAAAATATTTAATGACTTTGTTACTAGGAATTGAATTTGTATCAGCAGGGTTATTGAGAAAGGTTTTGAATTTACCTGATTTTTCTTCTAAGGCATATAGGCCGTTCAGTGTTGAAATCCATACCAATCCGTCACGATCTCTAAATACATCATTACATCGATTATTCTCCTCCGAAGAGCTGTAGGGTGGCACACGTTTCCATTTCTTTAAAATTGAAAATGCTTTATCTAGTTGGTATACGCCATTTCCATACCAGGTTGTCACCCAGATTTCTTTATTATTCGTAAAAATGGAATTGATATAGCCAAACGTTTTGGCGGGAGATAGTGCTTCAGCGTTAAAGTGGTGAGAGTGGAACAATTGGCGGTAGGGATTGAGAATATTCACGCCATCCGATTGGGTCGCTATCCAAAGCATTCCTGCCCTATCATAAAGTAATTGTTTGATGCCGCTTTTTGAAATACTTCTTGTGTCAGAGGCATTACTTTCAATAAATGAATATTTTTTTGTTTCTTCTTTAAAACGGGCAAAGCCACGATCGGTTGAAACCCAAAAATTGTAATAACCTTTGGCGTCTTTAGTCTCACGGATGTTCCCTACTACATTGAAGTAAGAAGCTTGATCGGTCATGGAATTTTTAACTGGAAAAGAGATAAAGGATTGCGCATCAGGAAAAAATTTCACGAGGCCTAAGCCCCAAGTTCCTAGCCATAATTGATTATTATGGTCTTCATAAACTTCTCCGATCGTTATTTTAGCCGGATTCTTAGTTCCGCTATTTTTATCTTTAAAGACTTTTATGAAAATTCCACTTTTAGGATCAAATTGGTAAAGCCCCATCTGCGTGCCTACCCACATTCGTTTTCTGCTGTCTTGATAGATCGTAGTAATTAAATTGCTTTTCTTGAAATCGGTTTCTTTGCTAAAATTATTGTTTGTGTATTCATGAAAACAATTGCAAGTGGTATCAAATGAATGCAAGCCAAAACTTCCCATCCAAAGTGTTTTGTTTTGATCGACAAAAAGAACGGCATTGTTGTTCATATTTTTGAACTGCCCATAGACTTTTTCAATTTTT
>DAHVFH010000010.1 GCA_027317105.1 Cytophagales bacterium | reverse complement strand
GCCGTAACTTCTGCATAACAAAAGCCGATAAAAATCATTAGCAGTCCTCCGCAACCAAAGGCAATGCTAGCGCCCACAGGCCCTGCGCTTTTAAGCCATGGCCCCATAGCTGTAACCCACCCCACACCAATCATGGCTCCGAATGCAAGACAAAAAAAGCCCACCCGGCCAA
The DNA here is from genome assembly GCA_027317105.1 of Cytophagales bacterium. Taxonomy (GTDB): domain Bacteria; phylum Bacteroidota; class Bacteroidia; order Cytophagales; family Cyclobacteriaceae; genus ELB16-189. The sequence continues at coordinate 64,593 of DAHVFH010000010.1, read as the reverse complement.
TACCTTTTTTTAAGGTGGCCCTTGTTAAAGTTGAAGTACTGCTCATGAATTGACGTTAATTTTAGAAGCTGATTTTCGCTTTGCTTTAGATGTGGATTTCTGCTTATGGGCATTTCCCATTCCTAGCATTACTGAAGATATTCCCATCATTGCCGTACCGGACTGATGTCGCCTTAAGGCCGCATCGGTAAAAAGACGTAGCCCCAATTCAGGCCGGTAGCCGTGAATTTCTTTGACATCCAATGCCTGAAGAAACTCAAGGATTTCCAAGGTCATTACCTGACCAGGAACAAGTACTGGAAATCCTGGAGGATAAGGAATAATAAATGAAGTAGAGACCAAGGCTCGTCCTTGCTCAATGAGTTCCTTACAATCAGAAAGCTTGGTGTACTCACATTTGGTTTCATCGTAGGCCAAAAAATAAGCTTCCCTGATTTTGCCACCAGGAATACCCGCCACGGCACGGAAGGAATCATGGAAATAGCTAAAGTCGGGAAGAGATGGCGCTTGTTCGGTAAGCGAATATATTTTATCCAGGAGCAACCGATTTTCTTCTGGATTTAAAGAGTCGAATTGGGCATCAAGTTGATCAGTTATTTTCAATAAGGCACGGATAAGATAACTAACAGAACTTCGGGTTGTGCCGATGTTGGTCATAAACAATACCGAGTTCCGTGATGTCTTATTGATCTGAATGTGAAACTGATCCATCAAGTACTTATTCTTGAAGGTGTCGCCATCTACGCCCGTGTTTCCAATGTGCATGTTTATTTTGGTGGGGTCCAACACAAATTCGTCAGAAGTCCACGCTTGTTCTAAACGATGCCATCCCTGATCCGGATTGTAATATTCAATCAGTCCAGATTGACGATATTGATCAGGAATAATATCCTTAATGGTTAAAACCTTAAAGTATTTCTTCAGCTTTGGATGATCATTTATTTTGGCGCGTAATAACATGGCCATCTCAATACTTTTCTCTACCAGTTCATATCCTTCAAATGAAACCTGCCGTCTCGCTATATCGAGCGAAGCCAAAATCTGGTAGTTAGCCGAAGTGGAAGTGTGTGTCATGTACGCTTCGCTAAAGGAGGTCTCTACCTTACGTTCAAATTCTTCGTCATAGATGTGGATCATGGAGCCCTGCCTAAAAGACGAAAGTGTTTTGTGTGTCGATTGAGTAGAATAAACTCTAATCTTCACCCGTTCTGGGTTGGGCATTGATGAAATGAATTCACCTCCTTTTTTCTTGCCATCGGCCAAATGTTTTTTATACCGCTCTTTGTATTCTTTTGTTTTGTATCTTTTACAAAGCTTGTTGGCCACATACATGGCGGTGCGTTGCCTGAACGTGTGCGTGAAAGCAGCGAAACCGAACCACGCCTCGTCCCAAAGAAAAATCATATCTGGTTTGATCGCCAGCACTTCTTCCATTACACGCTCCACGTTGTAAACCAGTCCATCGAAAGTGCAGTTTGTAAGCAGCAGCATTTTCACATTTTCCAGACGTCCAGCCTTTTTAAGTACCAGTAGTCGTTCTTTAATTTCCGAAAGGGGCACGGCTCCATACATGGAGTAGCGCTGAAGGGGATAAGAATCTAAATAAGTTACGTATGCCCCGGCCAAAACCATTCCGTAGTGATGCGACTTGTGGCAATCGCGGTCGATCAAGACCACATCGCCCGGTTCAACTAAAGCCTGAAGCACAATCTTGTTAGAGGTGGAAGTTCCATTAGTAGCAAAATACGTTCGCCTTGAACCAAAAGCTTTGGCGGCTAACTCTTGCGCTTTTTTAAGAGGCCCTGTAGGTTGAAGCAAGGAGTCTAGCCCCCCTGTAGTCGAGGAGGTCTCTGCCAGAAACAAGTTGCGCCCGTAGAATTCTCCAAAATCATCAATCCAATTGGATTTGAAAATTGAGTTTCCTCGTGAAATAGGCATGGCATGAAAGACCCCTGCCGGTTTTTGACTGTATTCTTTCAAGGCCGTATAAAAGGGGGTTTGATAGCGGTCTTTGATTCCACGGATAATGCTCAAGTGTAGTTCTTGCGTATCTTCTTTCTGGTAGAAAATCCGTTGAAATATTTTTAAGGCCGCATCGGGCAAGTTATTTACACCATTATCGGTGACATAATAAATATCCAATTCCGGTCTGAGCTCGCGAACGGCTTCACCTAATAAAATCCCGAGATCGTATTCCTGAATTTCCTCGTGTCCATTATGGAGAATATCACCCAAGAAAGGTTGGAGGATGCCGTTGGTGCTTTTCGACTTGAATGGAATTTCATATCGGATAACACAGGCTTGAATATTCGGATTGGCCACCAGAGCAATCAAGGCGTCTTGAAAGGATTTGACATGAACTAACTGGTAAAAAAAAGGCTCTTTAGAGTCACGAACGTTGCTTAATTTTCTTGCAATACTTTGCTCTTCCTTGGTGGTGAGGTTGTCTACAAATAAAACTTCAAAGTATCTTCTTCTCACCTTTGAATCTTGAGTTTGCTTGCTTTCCTTACCTCGCAACAACGATGAAAACGAGAGGGTCTCAACATTATGGCGATAATCCTCGCTGATAAGCTGGTGCAATACCTCTTTGATGGAATTTTTTAATATTTGAACTTCATCGCGCTTTAGAAAGTCATTTAGCAAATTCAACGTGGCGTCACCGGGAAAGGCAAAGTATTGTTCTACTTCGTGAAGCAGTTTGAACAACTTACTTAGTTGTTCCTTACTTTCTTCCTGCTCAATTTTATTCCGCTTCTTCGTAAGGCCATACGCCTGCGTTTTTAGTTCACTCCAAAGTTCAGTCCGCAACTGACCAATATTATAGTGGTGTCCCGAAATCAAGCTGGAGGGTTCATTCACTGCATTCACTGACTTCATATTTCTTTTTTGATGGATCGATCTTTTTCGGAAGTGGATTATCGGCTAATTTTTAGAGTGGAGAGCCAGGCGGTTTCCTTCGGTATCCATGAAGAGCGCAAAATATCCAGTGGCTTTATTAATTAAAGTCTTGCCCATTATTATCCTTCCGCCAGCTAGCTCTACTTTGGCAAGCACACTGCTTAGATCTTTTCCACCATTCAAATAAAGTAATGAGCCCGAACTATTTGGCACGCAACCTTCACCTGTTACCACGGCTCCGCCAATTCCACTTTTTGTGGGAAAAAATGCCATCGCGTAGCTATTGATCTCGGCCGTTTCCATTTTGATGTTGTAAATATGATTATAAAATGAAACGGCACGAGCAAAGTTATAGGCAGGGATTTCGAACCAATTGATGTAATGTTTCAGATTTAAAGGCTTTTCTTTTGGAGGTGTTTTTTTGGTAGAAATTTTCATTAGTGGGTTGATAAGTATAGAATTGTTTATTATTTATTGATCCAATGCTGTGCTCCGATTTGATTTTCGTTAACGGATACTTCCGCTTGCAAGGCTTCTGTAATTTGGTCGAAGCGCGAAGGTTTATTTAGTTTGCCCAACGTATCTAAATAAGGCAATTCAGTTCCGTCCTGATAAATATCAAATCGGATATTCCGATCGCGGAAACTCTTCAACGGTTGCCCTAATCGAAGCACCCCCAACTCCCGGCTGCGCTGCACACGTTCCAAGTCGATTTCAATGGGTATCATTTCTTCACCGTTGCTGGCCTGGTGCAGTGTCCTTCCGTCTGGTCCACAGATAATTGATCGGCCTGTGCCCCCATCGCCCAACCCATTGATATCAAAAATGAAACATTGGTTTGTGGCCGCAGTAGCTTGCACCAAGGCAAGTTCAATATCACGGTCGATGGTGGCCGTGAGGGTTGGGTGCAAGATTACTTCCACACCGTTTACCGCCAGTGTCCTTGACGTTTCAGGAAACCACATGTCGTAACATACCGTAAGGCCAAACCTGCCAACTTTCGGAATGTCGAAAATCAAAAACTCATTTCCACCCGTTACGCCTACCTCATAAGGATAAAATGGGAACATCTTGTTGTAGCGCCCGATTACTTCACCTTGTGGGTTGATAACGGTTGCCGTGTTGTAAACCTTATCCGCTTGCTTTTGGAACATTGTTCCAGGGACCAGCCAAATGCCATAACGTTTTGCAATCTCGCAAAACTCATTCTCTGTAGTATTAGGAAATACCTGCGCGTTATGAGTGAGTGGCCCAAAAGGGCACAACTCGCTGAACACAATCATTTGTACCCAGGGGTACACTGACATCATAACGTCTATTTTGTGTTTCATCACGGGCACATTACTGTGACTTGCTGAAACATGCATTTGGATACCGGCAATTGAAAATGGCGTCATTTAGTTGGTTAGTTTTAGTAATTCTTCTTCGAGTATATTAAGGCCTTTATTCAAAAGCGCATCGGATATTACCAATGGGCTGAGCATGCGGATTACATTTCTATGCGTGCCCGCAGTTAAGATAAGAAGTCCGCGGTCGAGGCATGCTTTTGAGAGTTGCGTCACCATTTCCGAATCGGGCTGCGAGGGATCATTATCTTTTACAAATTCGATGGCCTGCATTGCACCTAAGCCTCTAACATCACCGATGGATGAACATTTCTTTTTTAGCTTTTTAAATCTTTCGTCAACGATTTGGCTTATTTCAATGGCTCGATTATTCAGATTGATTTCTTCCATGTATTTAAGCGTTGCTATAGCGGCTGCGCAACATACCGGGTTACCTGGGAACGTACCACCAATTGTGCCCACTGCCACTGCATCCATTACTTCTTTCTTTCCGATTACGGCACCGATCGGCATTCCGGAACCCAACGATTTGGCCCAAGTTGAAAGATCAGGAACAACACCATAATGCTGATAGGCGCCCCATTTTCCTGTTCGGCAGAACCCGCTCTGAACTTCATCAAAAATTAAGAGAATGCCAAACTCATCGCAGATTTCGCGCAAGCCCTCTACATAGCGTTTGGGTGCCACATTAAAACCACCTTCGCCCTGCACCAGCTCGATAATTACGGCTGCCACTGTTTTTGGGTCGACTGTATTTAACATGGCCGCTCTCAGATCCTTCAATTCCTGCTCTGCGAAATCATTTTCAGACATTCCATTTTCACGGTGATAATAATTCGGATAGGCAAGTCGATAGACCTCTGGCATAAAAGGGCCGCAACCTACTTTGTAGGTAATTTTAGAAGTGAGCGTCATGGCCATGTATGATCGGCCATGAAATGCTTCTGTGAAGCAAATTACTGCAGAACGCTTGGTGGCTTGCCGTGCAATCTTTATCGCGTTTTCAACAGACTCCGCTCCTGTATTGGTAAGCATCACTTTTGTGTGCGCTCCGTGCGGTAGAATATGCACCAGTTTTTCGCAGAGTTCTAGATAGACCTCGTAACTTGAAATGTTAAAGGCAGCATGAATTAATTTTGCAGCTTGGTCTTGAATGGCTTTGACAACAGGAGGTGGACAGTGCCCCGCATTCACTACACCAATACCTCCGCCAAAATCAATGAGTTTATTTCCATTGGCGTCAATGATTATGGCGTCCTTTGCACTTACTGCTGAAGTGGCAACGAAAACACTTACTCCATTGCTAACAACGGTTCTTCTTCTTTCTATAAGCTCTTCTGTTTTTTCAAAGTTTAATGGTATTCCTTTTTTAGTTTCAATAGACATATAATTAAATAGATAAGTTTATCATCACATAAGCCATTTCTCGGCTTGAAGTAGAATGCATTTTATTGAAAGGCTATGATAAATAGCCCAGTTGGTAACGCTATTCCTGAAATCTTTACCCAAGTATTAACTCAAAGAAGGATTCTTGAATACTTGTAAGCATAGGCAATAATGCAAGATAGTCTTTTTTGTTGTCAATTCACAGTTGTTGGGCATAATTCTTCGGGTTGGCTGAAAGCATTTAGAATAATTGGCTGATGCTCTTCGCATGTAAAATGCCAAACATTTTCTATCTTCACGCTAAAGGATTTTACTAATAATTAAATATGGACAAACCCACTCGTAGATCATTCATTGCCAAAACATCCTTGCTTGCCCTTGGGGCAACCACTTCGGGATGGGCAGCCTCAACCTCGAAACCTATGTTAACTCATCACGTTTTTTTCTGGCTTAAAAATCCTTCCTCCAAGGAAGACCAGGCCAAGTTGATTGAAGGGGTGAAGACCTTAAGCAAAATTGAAACCGTTAGGCAATTGCATGTAGGTGTTCCTGCCGATACAGAGAAACGACCCGTAGTGGATAACAGCTATGCGGTATCTGAATTAATTTTTTTCGATGATACGCACGGCCAAGGCACGTATCAAGATCATCCTATTCATAAAAAATTTGTAGAAGACTACTCACACCTTTGGGAGAAAGTGATTGTGTACGACTCAGCAGTCGTCTGATTATTTTTTTAGCAAGTAAGGCTTCATTTCTTTTTGCCAGATCACATAACCCTTGGCGTTCATGTGAAGACTGTCTTTAAGGAAAATATCCTTCCTAATAGTTCCGCCTAAATCATACATCGGGTGGTACACATCGATGTAGGAGGTGCTCTTGTGGCGTTCTAGAAATTTCTTGATTCCACGGTTAGCCTCATTATATTTTTTCAATAAGGCTCTTCTGCTTGGACTTGGCTTCATCGACACGTAGGTTATCCGCGCATTTTTGTCGTTAGCCCTTATCATTGAGAACAAATGGGTGAAACGGTTCACTACGGAATCCACCCCCAGTAACTCGTTGTATGCAAAATCATTTTCTCCGCAATAGATTACAATTTGCCGAGGGTGATAAGGTTTGATGACGGCATCGAAATAAAAAATAAGATCAACCAAGGTAGAACCTCCGAAGCCACGATTCAAAATGGGGTAATCCGGAAAGTAATTTTGAACGTCCTTCCAAAAAGTGAATGAGGAACTTCCTACGAAGAGAATTTGATTTGGAGGTGGAAGATGAAGACTATCGGATTTTTTAAATGCTTTTATCTCATTCCAAAATGGAGGTTCTTTAACCTGCCCTACCAAGGCACAAGGTATTGCGATTAGCAAAGCAATTACTAAAAAAGATGATCTTTTGATCATAATTCTTTAAAGATAATGTTTTGCTTTTAAGATTTTACGGGTGCAATTCAAATTTTCACTGTGCTCTAAGGTAAAAAATTCAAAACCACTGAGAACACAGGGATCACGGAGAAATCACAGAGGTGAAAAAAGCCAAAATAGCAACTAAGGCCAGCACTTTTTGTGATTAACAGTTGCGACAATTTGAATTGAACCCGATTTTACGAAAGAGTGAAAAAGGGATTCAATAAAAAAGGTCTCTTTCGATACCTTTTTTTAGCTTAGAACTTCTACTTATAAATTGGGTTGAGGTGTTGTTCGCAGGTAAGGCTTAACACGTGTATGGCCTTTGGGGAATTTTGCCGCTACATCTTCATCTTTTACTCCTGTGGAGATGATTACATCTTCACCATTTTTCCAGTTGGCGGGAGTGGCTACACTATAGTTGGCCGTCAGTTGCAAACTGTCAATCACACGAATGATCTCATCGAAATTGCGACCGGTAGAAGCCGGGTACGTAATCGTCAGTTTTACTTTTTTGTCGGGACCGATAACAAACACAGAACGCACCGTAAACTTGTCGCTCACCTGCGGGTGGATCATGTCGTATAAATTGGCCACTTCAAATTTTGGGTCGGCAATAATGGGAAAGTTCATGTGGGTATGTTGTGTTTCCTCAATATCCCCAATCCACTTCATGTGCGAATCCAACGGATCGGCACTGAGGGCCACTACTTTTACATTGCGTTTATCAAACTCCGCGCGGAGTTTTGCTACTGCACCTAGTTCGGTAGTGCAGACGGGCGTAAAGTCTGCGGGATGCGAAAACAAAATGCCCCAACCCTTGCCGAGCCATTCATGAAATTTGATTTTCCCTTCCGTAGTTTCAGCTTGAAAATCGGGAGCGATATCACCTAGTCGTACTGCCATAATTTTTATTGATTTAAATTTTCGTAAATATACTTAAAGTCTATGGAATTAATAGATTAATGTCCTTATTTTCATTTGGCGCCTAATGCTTTTTCTCGCTTCAAAATCTTGTCCAAGGTGCTACCTCCTAAAATTTGGAGGGTTTCGTCACGCACGTTGATGAAGGCATCGCGTATGCCACAGGTTTTTTCACTACGGCACTCATCGCACTTCTCGTAATAATTCAACGAGACACAAGGCAGCATGGCGATGGCACCGTGCATCAAGCGGATAATCTCCATTAAGTTAATGTCGGAGGGCTTTTGGTGTAAGTAGTAGCCACCGCCTTTTCCCTTTTTGCTGTGCAGAATTTTGGCATTTCTAAGTTCTAAAAGGATGGCTTCTAGAAACTTTTTAGGGATATTTCTTTTTTCAGAGATTTCCTGGATATGCACAGGCCCCTGCTGGTATTTTTCAGCGAGGTAAACGAGGGCGTGAATGGCATATTTACATTTCTTTGAAAGCATAGTGCCAATTTATGCTTTTTACCAATAACTTTACTTTTGATTCAAAAATTTAGCCGAGGTAGCTCAGGGGTAGAGCAGCTGATTCGTAATCAGCAGGTCGTGGGTTCAAATCCCATTCTCGGCTCGCTTTAATTATTTGATTATTAATTGGTTAAAGTATAAAATGCTTCGAATATTCTGTTTACACCAAATGCTACACATTTTTTCCGTGTTAATCACGTCTTCAAGTTATTAATTCAATGAATCCTCAGGTGGTTCATTCAAGCGAGTGGATTTTATACTTTTCCATACTTCTTAAAGTTCTCGGCCTGCTCAAAAAATTTCAACATACACTTCATCTCTTTCTACTGGCGGACAGTCAAACTCATCTAAGAGCAAGATCAAGCCAACTTTCAAGGCTGATTTAATATCGTCTCGTTTGTTCCAATCTGGAAACTTTGCTTGTTTGTCAACTAAGTCTTTAGCGGCTTTTGCTAATACGATTAGTTTATCTTCTGGATATTTGAAGTCATACTTTACACATAGCTCCTTTAGAATATCGTAAAAAGCTTTTTCTACAAATTCAATTCCTAATTCATCGCCTGCTGAGAACTCTTTGTGAACTTCCCAAATCAGATTGGTCAGTTGCTCCGCCATTTCCTCGTATACCTCACTTCTTAAAATGTCATTCTCGTCACATTGGTTGTAGCGCTCTACCAAGGCTTGCATTTTCTTGGAAAAGTCAATTTCTTTTACGCGGTTAACTTTGCGCATCTCTCCAATCACTTTGGTAAGTAATTGTTGCAATAATTTGATTTTGGTATTGGGCAGTTTGATTTTGTCAATCTTGGCCAAGTAGTCTTTATCAAAAATGTCTTGCTCGCTTTCTGCCTCGTTCCCTATTTTGAAAATTTCTTCAACGCCATCGCTTTGCAAAGCATCTTATATCATCTCTCTAACACGGGCATTCATCTGTGCCATGTCAGGTGCATTGCCTTTGGTAAGTTTGAATACAATGGAGCGCACGGCCAAATAGAAATGCGTGTAATCCCTTTCTGTTTGCGTTAGCTTATCACTGGCGGCACAAATATCGTAAGCAGCTTTTAGTCGTTTCACCAAACTCATAAAGCGGGGTTTCTAACTCTTTTGTTAGCTGCGCAAATTCGGCTGCCATGTTCAGCGTGTTGAGTTGCTGAAAGGTCGTTCAGCGGTTACCTTTCGAAGGGTGAACATTTGCAATCCGCGCGAATATAACCTCGGGTAAAAAACACCAACCTATAAAAACAGATGCACGCGTTAAAAACGCGCGCTAGCAAAAATCGTTGGTGCATTTCAAAATGTCGCTTCTGCACCAAACGTCCCTACGGAACGTAAATATTACTATTTGCCTTTTCTACTACCCACCATTCGCTCCTATCGGAGCGTTTCGTGGGCAGAATCAAAAAATTAATTGGAGACACATTCCTTAGGACTGACAGGTAACTGCGTCAATTGTATATAGCTCTTCTTGCTTGGTCAATCCCCCAAGGTCTTTTCACCAAAAACAATTAGACTTGGAGGCTTATTGCAACCTTTGGTTGCGGCTCGGCTACGCGGTGAAATTGAATTGCACCCAAATCGCTTCCCAGAAATCTTGTCAACTTTTTTACGTTAATTTGTAGTATGCAAAGCGAGGATAAGCTTTTAATGCAGATGAAAGAACACCCCAACATTGTTTTGCTGATGGAAGAAGTGCGGGCCGTTTTAGCAAACGAAACTAAAAAGAGAACGGAGTTTAGAAATTTGGTGCACGAAAATATAAAGGCAGAATTTATTAATGGGGAGATTATTTATCAGTCACCAGCCAAAAGAAGGCACTGGAGAGTTTCCACAAAATTGACAAGTCTCTTAAATATTCATGTTGAGCATAATAATTTGGGAGAAATTGGAGTTGAGAAGGTAATGGTCGAAATGACTCGCAACGACTATGAGCCTGACATCGTATTTTTTTCTAAGGAAAAGGCGAGCCGATTCACCAATGACCAAATGCTTTTCCCTGCCCCCGATTTCATTGTAGAAATCCTCTCACCCTCTACTGAGAAATACGACCGCAATGAAAAATTTATTGACTATGCAGCCCATGGGGTTTCAGAATACTGGATTATTGACCCCGAGCAGGAATTCATAGAGCAATATTTTAACGAAAAAGGAAAATTTAGCCTCTTCCAAAAACTGCACAAAGGCAAGATCGAATCTAAATCAGTTAAAGACTTTGCTATCGATCTAAAGGAAATCTTTAGCTGAGAACTCATAACCCGTCCTGTTAATCTCAGCCGTTAGAAGTTTATGCAGCTTGCGATTTGGCCTTAATACTCCGCACCCAGAACAAAAGAATCGTAAACAACACAATAAGGATTAAAGGGAACATGACCATCCTTTGAAGGGTAGCCTGGCCCGCAGCCAAATCCAGCGCATCACCCTGTAGATCTGCGGTCGCCATCTCTACACGCGCCTTGTCAATCCAACCGCCTATAATCGGTTGCCAGATGGACGTTGAAAACATTCCAAATGCACCAACAATAGACATTCCTATCGCACCGCTGGCGGGTATTTTCTCTGCCGTAAAACCAATCATGTTCGGCCAGAAATAGCACACCCCCATGGCAAAACATACTGCTGCAACATATGTCATTGCTCCGGTTTGTGTACTAAATAAATAGATACCCAATGCCGCGAAAATGGCTGACCCTAGCAGCACACCCGTTTGGTCAAACTTGTTTACGAATGTTCCTCCGAAGTATCTTCCAACGGCCATTAATCCGGTGACTAATGCGAGGATGACCATAGGTTCAGCACCACTCTTTGCCATAATGATACCCGTCCACTGCTGAGGGCCAAACTCAGAAATAGCAGTAAGCGTCATGCAAGCACAAATGAATATGAAAAGTGGCGTAGCCATCGCTTTCAGGTTGCTGCCAAGCGTTGTGCCCTCCAGGTTCTTGGCCTTTGGAAACTCTTGTCCATAAAACAGATAGGCATAGATTATGGTTGGAATAAGGATGATCCATATTTGTGCTTCCCATCCAAGGTTCATTTTTGTCATGAAAAGTGAGATCAGACTCCCGAGCACGATACCTCCTGGAAACCACATGTGAAACCGATTCAGAAGGGTGTTCATCGTCTTACCACTGTAGCTGTCAGCAATCATTGGATTGCAAGCCGCCTCGGTACATCCATTGCCCAGACCAATCAATAAGGTAGAAATCAGCAGCATACTATATCCGCCAGCGAAAATGGTCAAAAGAATTCCGGTGGTGTGTGCAAAAAAGGCGAAAATCATAATCCGCTTTGGTCCTAAAGTGCCATAAAATATTCCTCCAAGCACCATGGAAATGGGAAATCCAACGAACCACATCGAGTTGATAAATCCGAGCTGCTCAGCAGACAAGCTTAATTTGGTTCCCAATTCAGGTAGGATTCCCGCCCTTATGCTGAAAGAAAATGCAGTGGTAATTAGCGCGAAGCAGCTAGCGTAGAAAAGTCGTTTGTGGTTTTGATCGCTCATAAAAAAATGGGTTTTGGCTATTTAGGATTAGATGTGGGTCAACTCGAAGCAGCGAGATTTAATTGATTTGTTTAGCTAATGAAAATGATTTGAGTGGCGGAAGATGACGGAAAAATTATTCTTTTGCAAACGATTGACGATAGATTGGAAGAAAAAATTCCCATGTAGCCGTCCTACCCCTTAGAAAGGTAGGACGACTTTGGTTCAGTATTTCTGTGAATTACTCACAAAAGCGATGTACTTCCCATCGGGCGACCATGACGGCACGTTGATGGTTCCCTGGCCGCCATAGAGATACGCAATGGTTTTTGGCCCACCGGCTGAGGTTAGGGGCATCAGCCGAAGCTGCACTTGCTTGTATGAGGGATGGGAACTGACGTCAATGGTTGGCGGGAACGAAATAAACACCATCCATTTTCCATCAGGCGAGAGGTGCGGAAACCAGTTGTTGTTTTCGTCAAAAGTCAGTTGCTCTTTGCCTGTGCCATCCGGCTTCATCCGCCAGATTTGCATCGTTCCGCTTTCGCTTCCGTTGTAGTAAATGTATTTTCCATCCTTTGAATATTCCGGCCCGTCATAATGCCAGCCCTTATTATCGGTGAGCGCTTTTTCTGTTCCTCCTTTTACCGGAATGGTGAAGATGTTGTAGTATTTGCCATCGCGCATGCCCACGAAGGCAACTTCTTTACCATCGGCAGACCAGCCATGCCAATAGGAAGGAGTCTTGTCTGTGAGTTGTTTGGGTTCACCGCCCTGAAGTGGCAACACATAAACAGTCGACCCACCTCCCGAAAGTCCTTGCCGATGATGGCTGATGGCGAGCATCTTGCCATCAAAGGAAATTCCGTGATCGTTGTTCAGGTGATTAGCTGTTCCCGTATTTACTTTTTCTTGCGTTCCTCCTTCAATGGGAATAGTGTATAATGATCTGTTCTCATTGAAGAGCAACTTCTTGCCATCGGGCATCCAGTTCGGTGCTTCAAACCGTGTCTTTGATTCATGGATTACTTTCCGATGTCCATTAGCAACATCCAATATTTCCATTCGACAGCCGATGTATCCCGACTTATCCGGGTTGTAGTCTTTTGGCACCGGTTGGTCGATCCGCACATTCCAGATTTTTGCTTCTTCTTTTGCCTTCTCGTTGTGGGCGCAAATGAAAAGCCCTGCATATACGCTGTCTTTTAAACTTTCCATTTGTGTTGAACCGATCCACTGAAGGGGTTCTCCAAAATGGGCCGCGCGAAGGGTAATGGTTTTTCCCGATCGCTCAAGTTGAAGAATGGAATAATTTTTTTTGGTTGAAAAGATTTCATCTTCAGGGTCGCGCATAAAGGCTCCCTTCAAAAGTCGCCATTGCAAAACGGTCAAGCCATCTCCATGGAGGACGGCACTGCAGTGAGGTGCATCGGCATCCAAAGAGCCGCGAAGCATCCATCCGATTTTACGATGCGGATCTGCGCCCTCACCTGAAAAAGCGAAATTAGCCGTGAGGATAAAATCTCCAGCCAACTTTTTATAGGCATATTGAAACTCATCCCGCTCAAACCAAATGTTATAGCCTGAACCATGAAGGGTATACGTTTGCGCAGCTTGATCATAGGTTGCCGAACCGCTGATTTTGGGTTTGCCAATATCTGCGTGGTTGGCAAATACACCTATGGGCGATTGCCCTTTCGAGATGGAAGCAATCATAAGCATGAAAATCAGATTTAAGTATTTCATCGGATTAATGTTTTATTAAAGTTAAGCGTATGTAAATGGATTCTTCATTAAGAAGTTGACAGAAGGTATCAGGTTTATATGAATAACTAATGGCTACACTCGTAAAAACACATTCTTCTTGTACATAAAATATAGAAATGTCCATTTCACCATCAAATAGCAAATAGCCATCGCCACTAAATTAACAGGATCGCCAGTGAGTTGGCCCAGCCATTGAAAGATTGCCTTGGTGGTGTATTCCCAATCAATGAATCTACCCGACATATAGATCAAAATGGAATTCATGCCGATGATGGTAAAAAAGAACGACCACCGCTGGTAGCCTTTCACATCGATGATGTAATAGAACAGCGCCAAAAGAAGCAAGCTATAACCACCAACATGCAGGACAAAAGAACTAGACCAAAGATTTTTGTTGATCGGCAAAACGAAATTCCAGATTTGTCCTAAAGCCAGAGAAACAATACCTAAAACAAACAGGTGCATAGCCTTTTTCTCCATCGTCATTGGATTATTTTTTAAGAGGTTGCCCGCATAAATCCCAAGCAAGGCTGTAGCGATGGCAGGAATGGTGGAGGTAAGCCCTTCTGGATCATGGATTCCTAAATAAAGCCTGCCCGGCATGATCAGACGATCTAGGTAAGAGGCCACGTTTCCTTCCATAGTCAAATCGCCAGCGGGAAAACCGGGGGCAGCACCTATTAAAAACAACAGCCAGTACCCTAAAAGGAGACTACCAAACCAAATGATTTGCCCTCGCTGTTTCGTGTACAAATAAATAATGTTCGCAAACATGTACGCCAAACCAATTCTTCCGAGTACACTTCCAAAACGGATTTCAGCGATGGGCTTTATCTCAAGTCCATTATTATAGATGAGACCCAACAACACCAGCACCAATCCTCTTTTTATCACCCGCAGTAAAAGTTCGTTCTTACTTTTCCCTTTGTCCAATTCTTTTCCAATTGAATAAGGTGTAGCCACTCCCGCCAGAAATAAAAAAAGAGGAAAAATCAAATCATAGAAATGAAAACCATTCCATTGTGGATGGATCAGTTCAACAGCCATGGTAGTAAAAATGGGCGAACCTGTTGCCTTGGCTAATGCCTGGACGACTTCTTCGGCTCCCATGATCCAAAACATATCAAAACCCCGAAGGGCATCCAAAGAATGGAGGCGTTGTGAGGGGATAACGGATGTCATAATTATAAATTTACGATTTACGAATTGGATTGTCTTACAATAAATCAACAATCTAAAATCGATAATAACCTATGCTTATTTTGATAGTTCTTTTATGCGGATGTTTTTGAATTTTACAATTGAGCCGTGACCCAAAAATCCGATGTGGCCTGTGTGCTTCTTCAGCCCAGGATGTTCTTTATGATCTAGCGTGCCCTTTTTGGTTGCTTTCTTAAGGTCTCCTTCCAGAATAACAGTACCATTTAAGGTTACTTTAATAGCATCCCCCTTCACATATACTTCTTCATAATTCCACTCACCTACCGGCTTAAGGAATCCACGCTTAGCGGGCATCACACCATACACCGAACCGTGGTATTGATATACTTCTAGTTTTGAATAAACGGGGGCATCATTATCGAGGATCTGAATTTCTTTTCCAACGTAAGCTACATCGCCCTCCAGCGGAGCATGGATGCCCAAGCCATTGTTTGCACCGGGCGTAAGCTGGAATTCGAACCGGAAAATAAAATCTGAAAATTCTTTTTCGGTATAAAGATTGCCATGACTTTCGTTAGAAGGATAAATAGCAATGGTGTTGTCTTCCACCACATAATCGGTTTTGTTGCCCACCCATTGGTTGAGATCTTTTCCGTTGAACAAAAAATTAAATCCTTGTTCTTTTTCTTCTTTGGTCAGTTCGTAGGGTTTACTGCCAAACTCCTTCACATAGATATTTCGGAAAGCCAGTTCCGTGCCGTGGGCTTGCAACTCGATGGCCTCTTCAGTAAAAATGGGAATTCTCCGATCCCAGTAATTTTCCAGCACTACATTATCGACAACCAAAACGCCATTTAAATAAACGGTTACTTTATTACCAATCATTTTAATGCGGAAGGTATTCCATTCCCCAACGGGATTATCGGCAACCACCAACGGAGTGCTTCTCTCAGTTTTATTATTGTAAAGTCCACCCGACCCAACCTGTGCGCCAGACTTCACACGGGCAATGTCCCAAATCTGAACTTGGGGTGATCCTCTTAAATAAATTCCACTGTCACCATCCTTCGAGATTTTCCAATCCACTAACATTTCAAAATCTCCATAAGGACGGGCAGTGCACAAATTGGCTCCATCTCCGCTAAATACTATACAACCATCTTTCACGCTCCAGTTATTTTTGATTTTGGCATTGGCCTCCACTTGTTTTGCGGCCAACACTTCTTTGGTCATTTTAGCGCGGGCGATAGGATTTTCAACAAGCCCTTGCCAGCCACTTAAGTCAACACCATTGAAAATAGGCTCATATCCTTTTGTATAAGGAAGATTTGCTAAGTAAGTAGTAATGTCAATTTTTTCATATTGGCTATCACCACCGGTCAATTTATCAAGTATATGTTGAAGTATCTTACGGACTTCCACACCAGTCAATCCTGCCTTGGCATCGGAGGTAGGCAAGGCAAGCTGGAACGCAGAACGACTTGCCGCGCTGCTGAGGTCGGTATCATCCAGGTAATTGGCCACAAACATAAGAGACAAAAATGTCCTTACGCTACCCGCGGATATAATGACTGATTCCCTTTCTGGTTTGGTAGAAGCAAGCGGCATAATTTCTTTCAGCATTAAAAGTTTCTGATCGTCCGGCAATTCCGATTTAGTTACTTGTGAAATGAAAGCACTGAAAGCTTTGTCATGGTATTTTTTTAGGCTTTCGTTTTTTCGGATACCCAATAGAGTTCTTGCCGCGTCCTGGTTTTGCCAATTCAACAATGCATCAAAGGCAATTTCTTTTTCTTGCTCGTTGCCATTGGTAAAGGTAGAAACCACGTTTCCCAAAGCATCGTTGTCGTTGACATAAGGCAATACCGGAAGAATTTTGATCTTATCTTTTTGATAGACTTCGTTGATCAACGCAGTAGCATTGTTATCGATGGCAGCGATGATGGCACGTTGAATGGTTTTCGTTTCTGCATCATTTTGCGAGGCAAGGAGCATGGTTAGAAGGGTACTCATATTCTTTCCCGAAGACAAATTAGGCAACGCGGCATAGGCGGCTTGTTTTACGCTTGCGTCATTGGATAATGTTTGCTTGGCAGCGATCTCAAAATAATTAACAGCACGTCTTTCGGCCAGCACTTGCAACAGCACCACTTTGTTTTTGGGTTGAGCCGATTCGATTTTTTGCGCCACCAAGCCGGCATTGTCTTTATCGGTCAATTGCAACAAGGCCTCTTTGGCTGCTGCCAATTCTTTGTCGTCTGTACATTTGGATAAATAATCCACCAACGCTCCGGCAAATTTTTTGTTTTTGCTTCTGGCGATTTCTTCTTCAGCCACTACTCTTGCTTCTTGATTTTTCGAAGCAAGCATAGGCACTAAGGTTTTTTCGATGAAACCCTCATTGGCGTTGGCGCGTGCGAGCATAGCCAAGATTTCGGCTTGTGCTGCACCTTTTGATTTTTTGTATTCTTTCATCCACAGTGCTAGGGACGTGGCATTGCTGGCACCAGCCTGGGCGGTGTTCAAAATTTCTTTTTGATATTCGGAATCAAATTTGGTTCGCTCATTGATCAACACTTTGACGGATTCATTTGGATTTACTTTCACCAAATTTCGCAAGGCGGCTAGCCTAAAATGTTGTTGGGCGGCATCGGGCGTATTCGCCAATATGTCCTGGCTTATTTTAAAACTCAGTGTGGTGTTGTCCTTGGCTGCGGTCTGGTGCATGAACTCAATCAAGGCGTTGGTGGCTTCGGAAGGATCATTTTTAAACCCCACTTTTTTGGCTTGCTGAAGTAGCACATCATAAGAAGCCGCATCGGCAATTAACGCGATAGACCATAAAGCCGACTTCCTCAAGGAAAGATCATCACTTGAAACAAACCCAGTGATCGTTGATAATGTAGGCTGAAGTTTTAATTCTCCCATGGCTTTAATCAACCTTGCCTTGGCTACAGTTGAAGAACTTAAGGCATTCATGAGCACTTGTCTAGCATCGATTGTTCCAATGGTCACCAACGCGGAAATGGCGGGGTCGAATAATTCTTTATCAGAAAGGTATGTTGCCAGGGATTTTACGGAGGCATCTGAACCAATCAGTTTCAGGTTGCTGATGAAATACGCTTTCACTTCAGTGCTATTGGGTTTGCTCAAGGCTGAGAGGTAAACCTGTTCAATCTTTGCTTTCTCTTCTTTTGTGGTTGCATAATGCGTAAGCAACGAAACCGCAAAACGAGTACTAACCCCTTCTTCCTTTCCATTGGGTTGAACCTGATCGGTGACGAGTGCTAAGCCTTCATCACCAATGTTCAACAGCTCATGAAACAAGCGGTTGGCTTGTGGGTTGTCATTAGCCGGAAGCAACGCCAGCACATCGGCTACTTTTGTTTTAACGGTACGTTTGTCTTGAGCTGTTCCCACGTAAGTGGCCAATAGCAAGAGGAAAAGGATCGGGATAAATATTTTATTCAATTTCATTTCGATTAACATTTTAGAAATTACAAGTACGATTTACGATTAGCTACTGGAGGTCAAATTTTCCAAGGGCCTCTCATCGGCTGGTTGATCATGCGGTTGGCCGATTCATCGTTAATGAATTCCATTTTTACCGGATCAAAATCCAACGAGCGCCCGAGTTGCAGCGCGATCTTGCCCATGTTCACAATGGTGGCGGATCGGAAGCCGTTGAGTTCATTCAACCCAAATTTTTTGCGTGTGATCACCGACTCACTAAAGGTGGAAACTTGCTGCACCGGGTCGGGCATTGTGTCAATGACTTTCAGGATGTCCGGAATATCGGATTTAAACCCGCGGTAGATTTTTCCGTGCGGCCCTTCGATGTAGGGCACGGTAGCATCTTTGTTCTCTCCATCCAAAATAATTTTACAGCCATCGGCATAAGTGAATTCAATTCTTCGCCACGTGCCAACGGCATCGTCATGTTGTTGCGGGCAATCCACATCTACGCGGATGGGGCTGGTGTTGTCTTTTCCAAGGAAATACTGAACCGGATCGATATAATGTTGGCCCATGTCTCCAAGGCCTCCGCCATCATAATCCCAATAGCCTCTGAACGTAGTATGCACCCGGTGCGGATTGTACGGTTTATAGGGTGCAGGGCCGAGCCACATATCATAATCAAGTTCTTGCGGCACAGGCATGGTTTCCAAATTGGTTTTGCCCACCCAATAGAATTTCCAATTGAAACCAGTTACCCCGCTGATGGTCACTTTCAAGGGCCAGCCAAGGATGCCGCTGTCCACGGCTTTCTTAATGGGCTTCACGGTGGTGTTCATTCCATAAAAATTATCTTTAAAACGGAACCACGTGTTGAGCCTGAACATGCGATCATATTGTTCCATAGCTTCCACCACCCGTTTCCCTTCCCCGATGGTCTTGGTCATGGGTTTTTCACACCACACATCCTTGCCTGCCTGTGCGGCCATTACCGACATGATGCCATGCCAATGAGGAGGCGTAGCAATATGGACTACATCAATATCTGGTTGAGCGATAAGCTCTCTGAAATCGCTGTAGCCCCGCACATTTCCTCCGGCAAGTTTTATGGCATCTTTCAAGTGGTTCGAATCCACATCGCACATCGCCAACACTTTCGTGCCTTCGTAATTAATATGGCCACGGCCCATGCCGCCCACGCCTATGATCCCCTTTGTGAGCGTGTCGCTGGGGGCAATAAATCCTTTTCCACCCAATACATAACGGGGAACGATAACAAAGGCACCTAATGCCAGTGCTGACTTCTTGATAAAATCCCTTCGCGTACTTCCTTTTGATGTGGCCACTTTGTTCTTGTTCATTTCATGTATGGTTAAATCCTAGTTGAATTATGGTTTATTATTTTCGATGAGCTAAAAATAGAAATGATTTCGGAATCTCCCATTACTTCTTGTGTAAAAGCGTAAATGTTTACAATCTTTTTTTACTGAAGAAAAACAACACGTTGTGGTAATCTTTCCTCCAGTGCTGGCTTCAATCTGCGCGTTTTACCCATTTGGATCTGGATAAATTATTTAGGGTTTAATACAACCGTCTCCTTAGATGATTTCATCACATTTTCTTTTTTGAAAAAAACAGGGAAATGTTGATCATTGGCCCAACCTTCAAGTAAGTTTTTGTAAAACGAACTATTAGGATCACCACTTTGACCGGGCGTACTGGTGAACATCGCTTTCTCCCAATCGCTGAGATCCACCACCATCCGGAACGAGGCACCCGCCTGCTGGTTATCGCTGCTGGTAGTCATGCCTACGGTGTAGCTATATCCACCACGAGGCAAAGGGCCAGCGTCAAGTTTTTTCTTTAGTGAATCATCCACCCTATTACTGAAAGGATGTTTGATCAAAACGTGGTGATAATTCAATTGACCGTATTGCCATTTATTAAGTTCTGGACCTAATTTTTTCTCTAAGGATGCGATAGCTTCCTCAAGTGAATTAATTAAAAACGCATCGCGATTCTGGGTGGAGTGATCAAAAATAGGACTTGGCGTTGTAATCCATTCAATGACTTTACTTAGTGGAATAAAAGGAATTAGTCGTTTTGCTTCCTCCGGAACGGCTTTGGAAATTAGAGCGGAAGAAATTCTTTTTTCCCACGCGACATAGATGCCAGCTTCAATCGAATTTTTGTCTAAAATAAAATTCCAATTTACTAACTTCTTTCGCGCTTCTTCTGTTTTTTGATCTTTTGATTTAAGGTTTTTAAGAAGTGGAACTAAAGTTCGTGCAGGAGTAGAAAGATAGTCGAACTGCAAGTTCATCATGTCCTGTTGGGTAAATTTATTATTCACACCCAATACTTCGTTGATTCGTTTGCCACGAAAATTGTCAGCCCACTCTTTACCAATGGCATCGGTATGGGCATATTCTGTCGTCACAAGGTTTTGATTGGCTGTGGCCCAAAAGCCTTTTTCAGGATTGAATTCGTGCGGCAATTCTTTAATCGGAAGATAACCCTCCCATTCAAACCTTCCATCACCTGGCACCGGAACCAAGCCACTGGATTTTTTTCTTACGGGCGCAATACCGACCGCCTGATAACCGATGTCGCCTTTTCGTTCTGCCCAAATCATGTTCTCTCCAGGGATATGACTGAAAGAACATGCCTCTCTGAACTCTTGAAAATTTTTAGCCTGATCGATTCGCAAGCTTGCCAGATAAGGTGCACCTCCTGGCTCAAGCCACGCACAGCGAACCGCATAAGCCACGTCATTTTTTTCATCTACTAAAGTGACTGGCCCATGGCGGGTATATTTCAGATCTACGTAAACATCTCGTACACCTTTTACTTTAATGGTGTCTTTAATTGTTTGCATTTCTTCCCACTGGCCATCGTATTTATATTGATTCTTATTTTTAGGATTCAATTCGTACACCATTAAATCTTCACCATCAATAGCGAAGATGGTAAGTCCCCAAGCACCATCATTGTTGTGGCCAATAGAAATTCCGGGGATGGTTGGTTCGCCTCCACCGACTACATTCCAACCGGGTGCATTGAGGTGAACCATGTACCGAAGTGAAGGCACGGCTATCCCACGATGTGGATCATTGGCCAACATTGGAAAACCACTAACGGATTTTTGGCCACTCACCACCCAATTGTTACTGCCGATGTTTTGTTTTTCGGCCACCATCAACTCCCAAAAATTATTTTCGTCTTCTATTGCAAGCTTTTTATAAAGTTCCGGGTTCTTGATGCGTGCCTCCAAAAGATTCTCCTGATGAAAACGAAATGGCTTTCGATAGGCTTCATACAATGTGATGACACTATCTGATAGTAACTCTTTTTTAATTTTTGAATCCAACTCAATATCGGGATCCCCTGGTTCGAAAACACTTAAAGCTTTCACTTTAGCAGAACCGATTTTTGCAACCGCACGACCCAGCCGAACCTCTTCGGCAATATTGCCCAACAATCCCTGGTGCCGGGAGATCACAAGATCTGGTGTCCAGTGGCCAGGTTTGATATTTAATAATTTGAATTCTAAAGGAAGAAGCGTGGAGTCATTTTCAGTCTCATTTACATAAGCATTAATTCCATCCGTAAAGGAATTAATGATCGCTTCCCCATGAGGATGGTAATGGTTGAATTCCTTTTTCAGATCACCACGGAATTTAAATAAGCGAGTACCAATATCTCGCTTTAGCTCACGTTGTCCGAATATTTCTGCTGTTGTACCCGAAGCTTGTCTGCGCCACATTTCAAATTGAAACAGACGGTCTTTGGCTGCACAATACCCCTGACTGAAAAACAGGTCGTGTTCATTCTTCGCATAAATATGGTTGATGCCATTGGTGTCTCTGATTATTTCAACAGGCTCAAGCAGTCCGGGAACTAAAAGCTTTCCTTTTTTTGAAGAAACTGAACAACCAAACAAGAATAATAAAATGAGAAAGCGTTTCATGTGTTAATCAATTTGTTTTTTAATGGTCACATGGAATGACCGGATAATCATACCGTTGGATGCAGCCCATTTTAATGACCATTTCATGACTTTTGCCTTTGAGAAGAAAGTTAGTAAAAACAGCCCGAGATATACCTGTAAGGTAAGATCGAAATCTATTGAAACGATTTTTTTCTGGCTGAAATTGATGAACGGTAAATGTCTGAAAATTATTTACCCAACCAATGGCAATAACCAACGGCTAGTGTAGCAGCGCCTGTATTGTTTTTGCCATTCGCAGAGCCTTTTTGAATATTGAGGAAGCCATAGTTTCCTCCTCCTTCAATGAAAATATTATGCCTCCCTTTTCGATACATAAATCCCACGTTCCCTTCAAGTCCCACATTTGCCATGTGAGTTTGACTTTTGATATCTTCGGTATGATTAAAATCGATTGGAATTGGCGTCACTTTCTGTGTCCCCGCTGGATCTGCATATAGGTAACTTTGGCCGCTGGTAATATATTTGGCAGATAGCAGAAAACTTACAAAAGGACCGCCACTCACATAAAAACGCCAAGGCGAACTCTTAAGATTCCAACCTAGTTTCGCAAGTATCCTCTATCATGGGCTGAAGAGAAATTAAATCCGAGAATTTTTTTTCTGCAAAAATCGCAAAGTCTGATCCCAGTCTCGATTTGTACCCGGTATTGATCGGATTTTCAGAACTTCCTCCCGTCAAGTTGGGAAAACTAATACCACCACGCACGCCCACTGCAAAATTCTGAGCATAACCATCAGGCCCAATGGTGAAAAGACACAACGCCATCCAATAAAAAATCAAATTTTTCATGGCCAAAGAGTTTAAGTCAATCAGTAAAAAAATATCGCCCCTACACTCAAGTTCTTCTTGAGAAAGATAAAAAAAGTTTACCGAATATCTATACCGTTCGCAAAAGCAATTTCAAAGGGTTATAAAATGTTGGCGTACCGTTGGTTAATTTATTCCTCACTGCGCTGTTGGTGATGGGGCATTAAATAGGTAGTTCCTATCGCCTATGTTTGGTCATTCTTTCAGGTTTTTTCTGACAGAAGGAGGCTTCCCTTCATTCTACTTTCACCAGATGAAATCGCCAATACGTGCGCGTCCCTTCTTTTAAGGTCAGGTGAAAACGAGACCCAACCACCCCGGCAAAATCCGAAAATAATTTTTGCCATCGCTTAGGCACAAATGCTTCGATACGTTTTCGTTTGGTTTCGTCATCAGCTTCAATGGCTTGAACCACATTCGTACTGATGTCTTCTTGTTCGCGCAATTCTAGTTTTGATGCACTAAGTTCATTTTTCAAGATGAGCATGTTCTCCTGTGAGTTTCTAAAATCCACCATTAGAAAGTGGCCTCCCGGTTTTAGCACTCTCTTCACTTCGTTTAAAAACAAGGGTACCGATCCATAAGAATGACAAGACTCTACATTTAACACAACATCAACACTCTGATCAGGAAGTGGAATGGCCTCTGCACTTCCTTGAAGGAATGTTAGGTTCGGCAAAGAATAGTTTTTATTGGCCAGGTCAACGGCATTTTGAGCTAGATCTATGCCGATATAGTTGTTGGGATTTAAATGCTTGGCAATATAATTTGCTCCACCGCCACGACCACTGCCAATTTCAACCACATCCTTTCCAGCGATAGGGACTTTGGTGGCCAGAAAATGATACATCTGCGTGGAGTAGCAGGGTGGTTTTGAATCCTTACCTAACGTTAAAGGAGGATCGTTTGATTTTGGAAAGTATCCATAATTCATAAACTCCCAGTCTTTTGCAGGGATGTACTTTGCCAAAAGCTCGTAGGTGACTTTTGCATTGACTCGTTTAAACCACGAATAGCGTTTAAATAGCTTGATAATGCTATTGATCATTTGGGGATAGGTTAGGTATAGGCTACTTTTTAGCAATATCAATATTTGCTTTTTTATCACCAAACGATTACGAGACAGCTATTTCACGTTCTATTTAACAATTGGTTGAAATTTCAGTTTTGTTATCTTTAGGAATAGTATTGGCACTACCGGAATACGGATACGATTTAGTTAGCCGTTTAAATGATAACTGGAAAAACATGATTTCATTGCCTGGCAAATCAAAAAGCAAGAGACACCTAATTAGGTTCTTAAAATATTCCCTCATTTTCATCGCCAGTACGGTTTTGATTTCGTGTTTGTGGTTTGTGCCTACCGTAAAAAAGCTTTCATCGCGCTCGTTAAAAGATACCACAGTGTATGACGCAATCATCGTTCCGGGAGTACCCTTTAATCCACCAACTTGGGATAGAGTGATGCAAATGCGTGTACTGTGGGCAACGCATCTGTATAAAACCGGACACACCAAAAATATTATCATGAGCGGAAGTTCGGTTTACTCCCCCTTTGTGGAAGCGAAGATCATGAAACTTTATGCCATTAAAATGGGTGTGCCTGTCAACCATATTTTTATCGAAGAACAGGCCGAACACAGCACAGAGAATATTTGGTATAGTTATAAACTGGCCAAAGCCAATGGCTTTAAGAAAGTAGCGTTGGCTTCCGACCCATTTCAAACTCGACTGTTATATTCCTTTGTCAAGGAGCACACAAAAGACATGCAATTTTTACCGATTATTTTTGATACGCTGAAAACGCTATCGCATGCGGAACCGAAAATAAATTATGACAGTTTACGCATCCCTAATTTTGTGGCCTTGCCAGACCGTCAGGGCTATTGGCAACGGTTGAGAGGAACCATGGGGAAGCACATTGATTTCAAAGAATAACGAATCATCATTTCTTCATATTCTCTTGGTGGTGGCTTGTAAACTCAATGCATTTATTAACCTAAACTTCAGGAGTTATCCGAATCTCGATACCATTCTGACGTCAAACGATCAAGGGTAAATAATGAGCATTTCTCTTTGCAGAGATAGTAGAAACCGACTGTAAATCTTTGACTCAAGGATTTGCACTGGATTGACGGTATGCTGCACATATTGCATTCGCTTCCAACCGGATTTTCCTTCTTTTCTGTCAGTCTGTCACCTTTTTGGCAGAAACCACTAATGGCATAATGGTTGTTATCCACTGGCTGTCTTAAAAAGCAACCAAAAACATTAAAATAATCATATCATGGGAAAAATAATAGGAATAGACTTAGGAACAACCAACTCGTGCGTGGCCGTGATGGAAGGCAACGAGCCGGTGGTCATCGCCAACAGCGAAGGCCGCAGGACCACGCCATCGATCGTTGGTTTTTTAGATAACGGAAAAGGCGAACGCAAAGTAGGTGACCCGGCCAAACGCCAAGCTATTACCAACCCGAAGAACACCGTTTCTTCGATCAAACGCTTCATGGGCAAAAAATTTGGAGAAGTAAGTGGAGAAAAGAAAATGGTGTCGTACGATGTGGAGAGCGGCAGCAATGACACTGTACGTGTGCGTATTGGCGATAGGCTTTATACCGCGCAAGAAATCTCTGCCATGATTTTGCAGAAAATGAAAACGACTGCAGAAGATTACCTCGGCACCACGGTGACCGATGCAATCATTACTGTGCCCGCTTATTTCAATGATGCCGAACGTCAGGCCACTAAAGAAGCCGGACAAATTGCGGGACTTGATGTAAAGCGTATTATAAACGAACCTACCGCAGCAGCCTTGGCGTATGGCCTTGACAAGAAAAACAAAGACATGAAAATTGTCGTCTACGATTTAGGCGGTGGTACTTTCGATGTTTCCGTACTCGAATTAGGTGACGGTGTGTTTGAAGTGAAATCGACCAACGGTGATGTACACCTTGGCGGTGATGACTTTGACATGCGCATTATGAATTGGTTAGCTGACGAATTCAAGGCTGATAAGAATATTGACTTGCGGAAAGACCCGATGGCCCTTCAGCGCTTGAAAGAAGCTTCCGAAAAAGCAAAGATCGAATTGTCAAGCTCCAACGAAACGGAGATCAATTTGCCTTACATCACCTCCGTAGATGGTGTACCCGAACACTTAGTAAAGAAATTAAGTCGCGCTAAATTTGAACAATTATGCGATGATTTGATCAAACGTACATTAGAGCCATGCCGTAAAGCTATTGCCGATTCAGGCGTTTCTATCAGTCAAATTGATGAGGTTATTTTAGTGGGCGGCTCTACCCGGATTCCGCGCATTGTAGAAGAAGTTGAGAAATTCTTTGGTAAAAAACCATCCAAAGGCGTAAATCCTGATGAAGTGGTAGCTATTGGCGCTGCAATACAGGGTGGCGTGTTGACGGGCGAAGTGAAAGATGTGTTGTTGTTGGATGTAACACCGCTTTCTCTTGGTATCGAGACCATGGGTGGCGTGATGACCAAATTGATCGAATCCAACACTACGATTCCGTCAAAGAAATCAGAAACCTTCTCCACAGCTTCTGACAGCCAGCCTTCTGTAGAAATCCATGTATTGCAAGGCGAACGCCCGATGGCGAAAGATAACCGTACCATCGGACGATTCCATTTAGATGGAATTCCACCCGCACCTCGAGGTGTTCCGCAAATCGAAGTAACCTTTGATATTGATGCCAACGGTATCCTTCATGTTTCTGCAAAAGACAAAGGCACGGGCAAAGAGCAGAAGATTCGCATCGAAGCGAGTAGCGGTTTAACCGATGCTGAAATCCAGAAGATGAAGCAAGAAGCGCAAGCCAATGCAGAAACGGACAAGAAAGAGAAAGAGAAAGTGGAGAAAATCAACCAGGCTGATTCCTTGATCTTTCAAACCGAAAAGCAATTGAAAGAATTTGGTGAAAAGCTTTCTGAAGGAAACAAAACCGCCATCAATAATGGCTTAGCCAAATTGAAAGAAGCACATGCCAGCAAAGACGCAGCCGCTATCGATGCCGCTATGACTACTTTAAATGCTGCTTGGCAGGCTGCTTCTCAAGAGATGTACGCAGCAAGTGGTGGCGCAAGTGCACAACCGGGCGCTCAACCAAATGCAGGCGATGCTGGCGGAAATGCTGCCGAAGGAAATGGAACGGCAGGAGCAGGTGATGCGCAGGATGTTGAGTACGAGGAAGTGAAGAAGTAATCAGACACAAGTAGTAACACATAAGATACTATAAGGACTGCCGGGAAAACTCGGCAGTTTTTATTTTTAGTTTTTAATTTGAAAATGGTTTATTTTTATTGCCATGAAAACCATCTCCATTCTAACGGATAAAGCCACAAAAACAAGATACGCTCAAATTAACCTAAAGAAAGTAGCCAAATACACGGATGAAGAACTTGAAGAGCTTTTAGATGTTATTGTTGCGGAGGCGAGAAAAGATGACGAGAAAATCACGATTGAAGAACTTGAGAAACAATTGAAGAAAGTAGGGAAGCTATGAAGCTTTACCAAGTTGTTGTCGGTAAAATAGCCAGCAAAGAATTAAAGAAATTACCCAAAAGAGAAGTCCAGCGAATATTCCCAAAAATCAAAAACCTCTCAAGCCAACCTCGTCCTGATGGTTGCAAAAAACTGAAGAGTCAAAATGAAGATCTTTGGCGTATCCGAATCGGTGATTACAGAGTGATTTATTCCATTGATGATTCGGTGAATATTATAGATATCAGAAGAATCGGTCACCGAAGAGATATTTATATAAAGTAGTAGTATATGTCTCTATCTATCGCATCGTTAAATTCAGGAAGCAACGGCAATTGTTATTACATCGGTAATACCAATGAGGGGATTTTAATTGACGCGGGAATTTCTTGCCGTGAAACCGAAAGGCGACTAAAGCGCCTTGAGCTTTCGATAAAAAAGGTGAAGGCTATTTTTATTACCCACGAGCATGCGGATCACATCAATGGCCTGCCCAAATTAGCCAAGAAATATTATTTGCCTGTTTACATTACGCCAAGCACTCGCAGTAATTTAAAATCGGGATGGAAAGAAATACCCTCGTTTCCTTTTAAGGCTTATGAGCCAATTGCAATTGGAAACTTAACCGTAACCGCTCTTCCGAAATTCCATGATGCCGCTGACCCACATAGTTTTATCGTGAGCCACAACAACATCAACGTAGGCATCTTCACCGATACCGGCCGATCCTGCGAGCATTTACTGAAAAACTTTGCGCAGTGCCAGGCTGCTTTTCTGGAATCGAACTATGACGAAGAAATGTTGGAGAATGGCGGCTATCCTCAGCATTTGAAAGACCGTATCCGCAACGGTCAGGGTCATTTATCTAATAAGCAGGCGTTGCAATTATTTTTAAATCATCGTCCACCCTTTATGAGTCATTTGATACTATCCCATTTGTCAGCGAATAATAACAAGCCGGAAATTGTAGCAGATCTGTTTGGGCGCGTGGCAGGAGAAACTGAAATTGTTGTAGCTCCACGGAAGAAAGAAACAGCCCTGTATCACATTAGTGGCAATATGGGCAATGGAAAACAAGGTATAGAGAAGCTTTCTCAAGGAAATTTCAAAATACAGCTTTCATTATTTGAAGAGGCTAACATTTAATACATTTTGAAATAGCCGAACTGGTTCAGTTTTTGTATCTTACAGAAGGTTCATCTATATCTTTAAACGATAGTTACTTATGAAAAATCTAATCATCCTAATCTTTTGTCTGTTTTGCACTTCGACACTATATGCACAAAGTGAAATAAAAAAAGATGCGAATGCAGCAGGGAAAGAGATAAAGAAAGTTTCCAAAAAAATCGGGCATGAGACGAAACGTGTCGCTAAAAAAGTTGGCAAAGCAGTTCGTAAAGAAACACCTAAAGTCAAACAAAAAATAAAAAAGACCGGGAAGGCAATTAAAAAAGAACTGGAAGACTAGCTTGTCAAGTAAATTCCCCGTCAAAATTCAGGAGATTAACTTACTGCAAAAACTCCCTGATTCTTTCAATCAACCCTTGCGGATAAACTCCGTAAAAAACCATGAGCACTGAAAGGACAACAAGGGTGATCAAGTTGATCAAATAAAGGCGAGGCCTCAATGATAGTGCTTCCGATCCTTTGGCTTTGTCGAACATCACGGCAATTATTTTAATGTAATAATATAAGCCGATCACACTGCTGGCTGCCAACACAATAATCAGCCACCACAATTGCGATTTTGCCCCCGAGGCAATCAGATAAAATTTCCCGACAAATCCGGCAGTCAATGGAATGCCTGCCAGCGACAAAAGCATCGCGGTAAATACCGTAGCTATTTTGGGATGCTTCCAAAATAATCCCTGATAGTCTTCAATACGCTCGGCATCACGATCCTGATCGGATAAAATGGCAATTACTCCAAAAGCGCCAATGTTAGTTAGAAAATACGCTACCATATAAAAACTTACGGCTTCTTTTCCCAACTCACCGCCCGCCAGAAAGGCCACCAAAATATAACCCATGTGGGCGATGGAAGAATAGGCCAAAATTCGTTTTACATTGTCTTGTCGGATTGCCAATAAATTTCCGATGAGCATGGAGGCCATGGCGATAACCGTGAATGACAACACCAACACCGGATAGTGGAATCCATTGACGGCAGTAAAAAAGCGAACGAGTAAAACGATCATTCCGCCTTTGGAAATGGTGGCGATAAAAGCCGTTACCGGAGCGGGAGCACCTTCATACACATCCGGTGTCCACATGTGAAAGGGGACGACTCCCAACTTAAATCCAACGCCCACAATCATAAGACCAAGTCCTGTAAGCATAACCACAGGAAGTTGATCTATCGAAACCATATATTGGGATAATCCATTGAAATCCATTGTTCCGGTGACGTCATAAACCAACGCCATTCCAAACAAAAGAAACGCTGAAGAGAAGGCCGCCATGATAAGGTATTTCAGCCCCGCTTCATCTGAACGCGGACGCTTCCTTAAGTAGGCCACCATCGAATACAAAGAAATGCTCAATATTTCCAAGCCAAGGAAAAGCGAAACAAAATGTTTGCTGATTACCAACATGGCCGAACCGAGTGTGGCGAGCAAAAGCAAAATATAGTATTCCTCTTTACGCTCTTCGCGCTGTTCAAAATAAGCATAGGAAAGCAACGACACGGCTAACGCGCTCATCACAATGAGCCCAGTAATAAAAGTGCCGAAACCATCAATCACGAAAAGCGGCTCAACATTAAATTTATGGTTTGAGGCATAGATTATTAGATAAACAAATACACCGAGCAAACTGATGGAGGTTACCCCAAAGATCAATTTGTGGTTGCGCCTGATCGAAATGGAGATCATGGCGATCAACGAGGCCGATACCAGGAACATTCCCGGCAGTACGTCTATAATATTGATGTTACTTATCTCCATTTTCACTGGTGCTTATGGGAGTAATTTGCTCCGTAGTAAATTGATTGGCGATGATTTGCTTAACCGTATTAAAAATTGGCTGAGGAAATAATCCCAACCAAATGATGCTGACCACCAGCGGAATCAAAATAATTTTTTCACGCAAAGAAAGATCAGATACGGCTTTATCACTTGTCGGTTTCCCTAGGAAAACTTTTTGCATGATGCGTAAAGAATAGGCAGTAGCAAAAACAATCCCTATGGTAGCAAAGATGGTGAGTACAGGACTGGATTGCCAGGTACCAATCAGTGTAAGGAATTCCGCTACAAAATTTCCGAGGCCGGGTAAACCCAGGGAAGCCAGAACAAATACTAACGCCACGGTGCCCATAAATGGCGCTTTATTCCAAAACCCACCCATCGCTGTGATATCCCGCGTATGAATCCTTTCATAAAGTACGCCTGCCAAAATAAATAATGCACCCGTGCTAATGCCGTGTGTGATCATCTGCATCACCACGCCTTGCATGGCTAATTGATTAAAAGCAAAAACACCCAATATCACAAAGCCCATGTGGCTAACGCTGGTATAAGCTACGAGACGCTTTAAGTCTGTTTGCCCAAAGGCAAGAGAAGCGCCATACAATATTCCGATTACCCCAAGAAGCATCGCCCACGGTGCAATCTCGTGAGCTGCCCCAGGGAACAGTGGAATCACAAATCGAATTAAACCATAAGCACCTGTCTTGAGCAGCAATCCGGCAAGGATCAAGCTACCTGCGGTAGGAGCTTGCGAGTGGGCATCGGGAAGCCATGTATGGAATGGAACTACCGGCAACTTCACGACAAAGGCCGCTAGGAATCCCAACATCAACAAGAGACCTGTTCCTGCTGTAAAGGTGGTTCCCAGTAATTGGAAATAATCGAAGGTGTACGTTCCGGTTTGGTTGCCGTGAATAAAATACAAACCAAGAATGGCCAGTAACATTAGCAAGCCACTTGCCTGTGTGAAAATGAAAAACTTAAAGGCCGCATATCTGCGGTTTTCATGTCCCCAAATACCAATGAGGAAATACATTGGAATCAGCATCACTTCCCAGAAGAAATAAAACAAGAACAAATCCATGGTGAGGAAAACTCCCGTGATACCTGCCAAGACCCACAATAAATTGAAATGGAAAAATCCTACGCGTTCTTTGATCTCATTCCATGAAATGAGCACTGCGAAAATACCGAGGAAGAAAGTGAGCAATAACATTAACAAACTTAGTCCGTCAAGGGCAAGCGAAAAACTAATTCCAAAACTAGGGATCCAGGCATGACTATATTTTGTAATCCAGGTGTCGATGGCTCCTGAATAATCTTGCATCCAAATAATAATACCTAGAATGAGATCGAGCATAAGGGCAACCAGCGAAATCCATCGTGACAATAAATTGCTCCATTGAGAGACAACCCAAGCGAGTAAGCCTCCAACCATAAGAACAATGATGAATAAGAGCAACGTCATTTTTTAGATGTGTTGATGTTGATACGAGCGGACGTGTTGATGTTACTGGTTATAAACTGCAAGCCAGAGACTCTAAATTCGAAACTCGAATCTAAATGGTAGAGACTGCAAGCGGCAAGGATAGGAGTGGAAAGCCCACAGTGAGTCCCGATAGTTATCGGGACGAGCGAGGACTTGCAGCGTATAGCCCGGTGCGCGCCTCGCGCAGCTGCCCAAAATTTAGAATTCATAATTCGTAATTTAAATTATCTCCCATCAGCTTATCAAACCTAATGTCAACAAAAGAATACCTCCAATTACTATACCCATAATATACCATCTCAAAATTCCACTTTGTGTGAAAGAAAATATCCGATGAAAAAACTCTGCGATAGCCACCAAGCCCGTATACAGTCGATCGACCACATCATTTTTATTAATAGACGCGAGAAAGACAAAAGGTCGTACGAACAGAAAATTATAAAGTCTATCAAAGCCCCACCCGCTATACCAGAATTGGTGAAGGTCGGCAGCAGACGATTTAAGTTCATCGGCCAACTCCGGCTTGACCACATAAAAAATGTAAGCCACGTAAACGCCAGACACCGATACACCAGCAGCAATCATCTGAACCATGTACTCAATACTTTCAAAATCTTCCTCCACCACTACCGAGGGAAGAACAGGTTTCAAAAAATCAGAAAAAATGGTCAAGTGAAAAAAGTCGTGGGGCAATTCAATAAATCCAGCCAGTGTTGAAAGTGCTGCCAAAATAATCAACGGTATGTTCATCAATTTACCAGGCGTATAATGAACATGAGTTTTCTCCTGTCCGAAAAAAGTAAGGTACACCATCCGGAACGTATAGATAGAAGTGACGAAGGCACCTAATAAGGCAGCGAGAAAAAACCAAATATTCCCATTCACTCCTGCTAACGTCAGCCACAAGATTTGGTCTTTGCTATAAAACCCACCGGTTATCAGTGGAAGTGCAGCCAACGAAGAAGCGCCAATTAAAAATGTCCAATAGATTACAGGGAGTTTCTTTTTCAGTCCACCCATTTTAAACATATCATGTTCATGGTGCAGCGCCATGATCACCGCTCCGGCTGCAAGGAAGAGAAGCGCTTTAAAGAACGCATGAATCATAAAATGAAAGATGGCTGCCGACCAGGCGCCAACGCCAAGTGCAAGGAACATATAACCAATCTGGCTGATGGTAGAATAGGCCAGCACACGTTTCAAATCGAATTGCGTGAGCGCTGCGAATCCTGCAATCAATAGTGTAGTAGCCCCAATAATTCCTACGATCATTAGGGCAACAGGTGCCAATTCAAAAATGGCGTGGGTACGCGCAATAAGATAAACACCTGCCGTCACCATTGTGGCGGCATGGATTAACGCGCTGACCGGAGAAGGGCCGGCCATGGCATCCGGTAGCCAAGTTTGAAGTGGGAGTTGAGCGGATTTACCAGCCGCACCTCCAAGTAAGAGCAACGAAATAATCAGCGGTATTTCTGAACCAACAGCAAAAAGCTGAGGGGCTTTAGTGGTAATCTCTTGAATATTCAAGGTGTGGAAATTTTGGAAGAGCACGAACAGCCCGAACGCCATAGCCGTGTCGCCCACACGGGTTACAATGAATGCTTTGCGGGCTGCATAGCCATTCTTCTCTTCGCCATACCAAAATCCGATCAACAAATAACTGCAGAGCCCTACGCCTTCCCAACCTAAATACATTAACACCAAATTGTCGGCCAACACTAAAATCAGCATGGAACACACAAACAAATTCAGGTAAGCAAAGAATCGCGCATAGCCATCATCCTCTTCCATAAATTCAGAAGAATAAATATGGATGAGAAAGCCCACAAACGTGATGACAAAAATAAAAATGAGCGAAAGGGCATCTAAGTGAAAGGCAAAGGCGGAAGACAAGCCCGCAACATCAAGCCACTGCCACGCTGTAAAATTATAAGTAGTTGTGGATGAGGATATGAAATCTGCTCCAACCACAAATGTGACCAATGCTGAAAGTCCTACACTACCCGCCCCAATAATGGGAACCATTTTCTTTGGCAGTTGCGAACCAAACAGGACGAGTACGAGCGCCCCGAAAAAAGGTAAGGTGGGTATAAGCCAGAGGAGATTCATTCTTTATAGTTATTAAAAATTCAAAACTCAAAACTCAAAATGAATGATTCTGCATTTTGAATTTGGAGATTGTTATTTGTTAATTTAGTTGTCATCCTTTCATTTCATTTGCTGCATCACTATCCAATGTTTTTAGCTGGTGAAAAATCTGCAGGATCAAAGCCAGTCCTACTGAAACTTCAGCCGCGGCCATTGTCAAAATAAAAATAAACATCACCTGGCCATCGGGTTGTGCCCATTTTGCACCGGCTACTATAAAGGCCAGCCCTGAAGCATTCAACATAATCTCCACTGACACCAACATGAAAATAATGTTCCTGCGGATGAGCACACCTATCAAGCCCAGCATGAATAACGTGCCAGCCAGTATTAATCCTCCAGTTATCTGAATTTCGTTCATTCTTGCTTTTGTTCTAAAAAACGATGGATCACTTTTTTCTTTTGTCTACCTAAATGATAGGCACCTACTATTCCAGCCATTAATAACATACCGCTGAGTTCAACGCCCAAAATGTAAGGGCCATAGAGTGATTTCCCCACAGCTCTTGAATCAACTAGTTGATTGGGCAAGCCGGAGGCTCCCGCATTTCCAGAGCCGAGCACATACACCAATTCTGCAAAAAGAATAAATGAAAGAATGGCGGGACCCACCCAAACCTGAGGGGTTAACCATTCCCTTTCCTGATCAATGGCATCGCCTTTTAAGTTGAGCATCATAATTACAAAAATGATGAGCACCACAATGGCCCCTGCATAAATAATAATCTCTAAAGCCGCGGCAAAGGGAGCCCCGATTATAAAAAAGACTGTCGCTAAGGAGAGGAACGAAACTACCAGGTATAACAATGCATGAATAATATTAAAGCGAGTGATCACCATCATGGTTGATAGAATTGCAACAGCAGCCGATATGTAAAAGGTAATCTCCATGGTATTTCAAATTCTAAATTCCAAATTCAAAATTTTAGGTTTCAAAAAACACAAAGGACTATTAAGTATTTCTTCCATCTCAATTTTGAATCTTGAATCTGATATTTTTCAATTTATTTAGGGTTCTAAACTCTTTATGTCTAAAGGTGGTTCTTCATTCTCCGCTTGTCCTTTGTCTTTTCCACCAATGGCCATCCCCGCTACTTTATAATAATTATAGCCTGGATATTTTCCTTCTCCATTAATCAACAAATCTTCCTTTTCATACACCAAGTTCTGTCGGTTGTATTCCCCCATTTCAAAATC
This sequence comes from Cytophagales bacterium, assembly GCA_027317105.1. Taxonomy (GTDB): domain Bacteria; phylum Bacteroidota; class Bacteroidia; order Cytophagales; family Cyclobacteriaceae; genus ELB16-189. The sequence goes on along the minus strand of DAHVFH010000010.1, from coordinate 29,133 downwards.
AGGGATTAACTGAATCGCATAGGTGGGGCAAGCTTCTTCACAATAGCCACAAAAGATACACCTTGAAAAATTGATTCGAAAAAATTCGGGATACCGTCTTCCGTTTTCATCTTCGGTTGCCTGAAGGGAGATGCAATCCACGGGGCAAGCCGCGGCACACAAATAACAACCTACGCACCGCTCTCCCATGTCCGGGTCACGGGTCAGCACAATCCTTCCACGCCAACGAGCCGGAAGTTTTACCTTTTCTTCAGGGTATTGTATCGTTTCACGTTTATGAAACATGTGCAAAAAAACGAGCCACATACTCTGTAAGATGCTAAACATACTTGTTAGAATTACAAATTTTAAATTCCAGATTACAAATCCCAATTTCAGATTGCCCATTGCAACTTGATTTACTTCTTGGCGCTAAATCAAATCTATAATTTGTACTATGTAATCTGTAATTGTCCATCAAAATTTAATATTCATTACCGCGCCTGATTGTACCAACAAAATGACAGCCGTTACAACCAAGTTTAAAAGCGTTATCGGCAATATTATTTTCCATCCAAATTCCATAAGCTGATCATAGCGTGGCCGAGGCATGGAAGCCCGCAACAAAATAAAAAGGCCAATGAAAACAAAAGTCTTGAGTATAAACCAAACCAACGGAGGAAGAAAATCCGGGCCAAGCCATCCTCCAAAAAACAAACACACCACAAGTGCTGAAATTAGTGTGATGCCCAAGTATTCACCCACGAAAAACAACCCAAATTTCATACTGGAATACTCGGAGTGAAAGCCGGCTATCAGTTCGCTTTCTGCTTCAGGAATATCAAAAGGAAGGCGATGGGTTTCTGCAATGCCTGCAATTAAAAAAGTTACAAAGCCAATAAACTGTGGAACAACGTACCACATGCCTTTTTGCGAGTTAACAATATCTTGCAAGCTAAAGGAGCCGGAAAGCAACACCACGCCCATAAGTGAAAGCCCCATAAAAACTTCGTAAGAAATTAATTGAGCCGCTCCACGCATCGCACCAAGTAATGCATATTTATTATTCGAAGCCCAACCCCCTAGAATAATACTGTAAGCTCCCATGGAAGACATGGCCAAAAAGAAAAGAATTCCGATGTTCAAGTCAACGACAATAACGCCAGGTGCAAAAGGCACGATCACAAAACTCATCAGCACCGTGATGGCAACGATAGCCGGGGCAATCACAAAAACTGCTTTATCCGCAAACGGAGGAATCCAATCCTCTTTAAAGAAAAGCTTGATCGTGTCTGCCAAAACCACAAGCACACCAAATGGACCCGCACGATTAGGGCCATAGCGATCTTGCCACAGCGCAAGCAGTCTCCTTTCAAACCAGATCAACCCAGGTGCGACTGTTAGAAGTCCGGCTAAAACTCCGCCAATAATAAACCAAGGATTTATCGGTTCAGTCATGTTGTTCATTCTTAAAATAGGCAGTAGGCAGCAAGCAGTAAGCAAACTGCACTGTCATTCTGCTTGTTAAATTGTTATATTTTTTAAGCTTTTGCATATCTATCACTTATTGGCTACTGGTTTAACAATTCCCCAACAGGGCAATTCGGTTGCCGGCATTCCTTCAAATCCATAGGGCAGTGCTGCAACGCCATGCGGTAATGTTGAATTTATTTTTATTGGCAAAGAATAGGATTGCTTTTCAATCGTAAAGGAAAGTACCTGTCCGTCCTGAAGCTTGTATTGTTCAGCGTCCTTTGGACTCACCATCACGTAAGGTTTTGGAATTCGCTGAGCAATTGATGAAGATCGGGCACTCAGATTATCCGAACCAAAAATATGATAAGTCCAAACCATCCAAATATGATCTTCCAATGGATGAAAAACTTCAGGAACAGACGTAAAGTAATTTGCAGAACTATTTGGATCCGCTTCCAATAATCTTAGCCCAGGGTCACCACCACGAAGGTGTCCACCTACCTCTTCCTGATATTTATTCACTGACTGCACAGAGTTCCAACCGGGCGACCAGAAAAACGGAATAAGCGATGCCGGAGCCTGTCCCCGATATCCTTCCATGGTGTATGACAAAGAAGAATCCGGGTCTTCTGGTGGTTTTGGCTCACTTACATTAATCCCCGCATTCATGGCCGTACGTCCACTATACCGATGCGGTTCACGCGGTATCCGCTGACCTGCAATTCGGAAATTGGCAGGCGGTGTAATGGTCTCTACCCCTTTCAGCATTTCTTCTTCTTCCGAAATAGCCCTGGTGATATCCTCAAAATTCTTCCATTTGTTCATTCGTTCATTTCCTGCATTCACACCCATGTTCAGCAGCCAGCGCCAGCTTTCTTGAATTACTTCCGTTGATTCATAAACTTGAAAAAAGCGCTGCGCACGACCTTCGTTATTGACCAGCGTGCCATCTGATTCTGCAAACGTTCCTGCGGGAATAACAACGTGTGCTTTCTTTATTGTTGCATGATTACTATGATCTAGAACAATAACCTGCTTACACATCTTTAAGAATTTGTCAACGGTAGCCGAGGAGCCGTGTCGGTAAAGATCATTCTCCATGACGATGACAGTATCGGCATGGTTATGAAGGATGGCATTAAATGCGCCATCCAAACGACCACCGCCCATCATCGCAAGGCCAAGAGAATTGCATTCTACCATCGTGAGTACTAAACCGGTATTTTTATTCTTCTTGTGCAAAGCCCAGGCAACATTCGCTGCGGCACGCATCACCGTTTCAGTGGCACTTGAAAGCCCGGAAATTATCACTGGTCGTTCAGCGTTTAGTAGTGAGTTGGCAATCTGTTCCGCTAATTTATTCAACTCGGGTGAGAGATTAGAAACGTCAGGAACAGTATTGTCAAGGATATGTGCCACTGCGAAACCTAAGCGTGCGAGTTCATCTGGAGAAGCATAATAAGTTTGCGTGGCGATGTCATCCAGCTTTGTGGCGTGAATGGTTGCACTGAACATCGGCCCAAGTTTATCCTGAATAAATTCGCGTGAAGCGGCATCATTCCAATCCGGAATATTTGCTTTTGCCACGTCTTTCATCGGCTGTACGCGAACCGCCTGACGCACGGCCAAGGCAAGCATCGGAGCCGTATTTGTCAAGTCTTCACCTAAAATAAAGACAGCATCAGATTTTTCTACTTCACTTAACGTTGGTGTACGAACCGGGCCTTCTTTCAAAATTTTGATGGCCAGATCTGCCATATCATGTTCATTCTCTGAAACACCATGATAGAAATTATTTTTTCCAACTAATGCCTTTAACGCAAAGTTGGATTGCAAAGAAGCCCTTGGCGAACCAATACCAATAACCTTCGCTTCTTTCAACAATCTTTTAATCTCTTCCAATACTTCTGTTTTTCCGATTACTTTATTATTCAGCATCGGCTCCCGAATTCTGTCGGGGGCATTTACAAATTCATAACCAAAGCGGCCACGATCACAAATGAAGTAACCATTTACGTCTCCGTTGTACCGATTAGAAATCATACGCAACGATCCATACCGCTCACCCGCAATAATGTTGCAACCCAAGCTGCAATGCTGGCAAATTGAAGGAGCCATGGTAAGGTCCCACTTGCGTGTATAATGTTGCTTCAATGTTTTATCCGTGAATACACCTGTTGGGCAAACCTCCGCCAGGTTGCCACTGAATTCACTTTCCAACACACCGTCCTCGTGCCGCCCGAAATAAACTTTGTTTTTCGAAGCAAAGGCATCCAGGTCCTTACCTCCGGCATAATCTTTATAAAAGCGAACACACTTATAACATTGGATACAGCGGTTCATCTCGTGATTGATGAAGGGGCCAAGATTCTGATTTTTATAGGTACGTTTTTTATACCTGAACTGGCGATAGGTATGGCCGGCCATCACTGTCATGTCCTGTAAATGACAAGACCCTCCCTCATCACAAACCGCGCAATCATGGGGATGGTTGGTCATCAGCCAGCCAATCACTTGCTCCCTGAATTCTTTTGCTTCGATATCGGTAATTGATATCCGTTGATTGTTCGTCACCGGTTCCATGCACGACATGATCAACTTTCCTTTCTTGTCATTTTCGTCTTTGTAAACTTTGATGGCACATTGACGGCATGCTCCTACTGATCCAAGGGAAGGATGCCAGCAGAAGTAAGGCAAATCAATACCGAGTGAAAGGCACACTTCCAACAAGTTGTTACCCGAGTGCACTTCGTGCGGTTGGTTATCAATATAGAGCGTTGCCATTTAGTTCGTTTACATTTTATTTTTCCACAAAGGCACTAAGACACCAAGTTTTTTATATCCCATTCAGTCACTTGTTTTAATCGTTCACGCAATAATTCTTTTAATTCCTTGCTTTATCAAAGGCACATTGAAGTTGATCATATATCCTAGTCTAAGGTTGGTCAGTTTTAAATGACTTAATACTTGAGCTTGCCAGACTGGATTCACTTGATCCACAGCCTTTATTTTATTTTCAACCAAAATATCGAGCCTAAGTCCTTCATCGAAGGTAATGCCATCATACTGAATCGGAATGGTAAGCTGCCTTTCCACAATAAATCCTTCTTTCTTAAGTTCATGTTCAAGACAAACCTCATAAATTTTCTCCAAAAGGCCGGGGCCTAATTCAGAGTGAACTTTAAACGCAGCATTGACAATAGCTTTGCCAATATCTTCGTCCTGAACAGTTAGTTTTTCAAATTCCATTTCATCTCAAATTTCATCGCAAAAACGAAACATACTTTTATTGACTTAGTGCCTTTGTGGCCATTTCCATTTCATAATGACAACCCTTCTCTCTAATATGTCTTTCAAAATCTTCTTTAAAATATTTCAATGCACTTTGAAGAGGTTCCATCGCACCGGGAGCCAAAGCGCAAAATGTATTTCCAGGGCCAAGCAATTTCGTGTGGTCTTCCAATAATTTGATATCCTCTGGCCTTCCATCACCATTGTCGATAGAAGCCAATATTTTTTCGATCCAAGGCAATCCCTCTCTGCAAGGCGTGCAAAATCCGCACGACTCCTGCGCAAAGAAATGTTCGAGGTTTTTTACAAAACCAACGGGACAGGTTTTGTCATCCAGCACCACCACTGTACCTGTTCCCAACCGACTGCCCGCAGCCGCCACGCCTTCAAAATCCATTTTCACATCAAGGTGTTCTTCTACGAGGAAATCCGTAGAGGCGCCACCCGGCAATGCTCCACGAAATTTTAATCCGTCTTGCATACCGCCAGCATGGTCTTCAATCAACTCGCGCAACGTAACTCCCATCGGCAATTCCCAAGCGCCTGGCTTTTTTACTTTCCCGCTTACGCCATAAAGTTTTGTTCCTGCATCTTTTGTAAGACTCAATTTCTTGAACCAATCGGCACCGTTATTTACAATATGGGGAAGGCAGCAAAAGGTTTCTACATTGTTCACGATGGTCGGCCGTCCAAACAAACCGCTGACTTGAGGGAAGGGTGGTTTAGCACGCGGTGTTGCTCGTTTACCTTCCAGCGAATTAAGCAACGCGGTTTCTTCTCCGCACATGTACCGGCCTACGCCAGTATGTAAATGCATGTGAAGATCAAAACCAGACCCTAAAATATTTTTTCCAAGATAGCCCGCTTCCTGCGCTTCATAAATGGCTAGCGTGATCGCTTCGGCCGCTGTCTTGTAAGCCCAGCGAAGAAATACAAAAGATTCATCCGCTTGAATCGCATAAGCTGCAATGATCATCCCTTCAATCAATTGATGGGGCGTTGACTCTAGCAAAATTCTATCTTTGAATGTACCTGGCTCCATCTCATCCGCGTTAGCCACCAAGTATTTTGGCTTGGGCACATTCATCGGAACAAAACTCCATTTTAAACCCGTGCTGAACCCCGCTCCGCCTCTGCCCTTGAGGTTAGATTCTTTAACCAGGTTTTGAACTTCCTGCGGAGACATCTTCACAATCTTCCGCAACGACTGATAGCCGCCTACCTGCTCATACTCTTTCAAGCTGAGGGGTCTGCCGTCTTTGCGAATGTGTTGTGTTAGTGGTTTCTCCATAATTTAAAATGTCCACAGTCCACTGTCGACAGTTGACTGTTGTCTGTGGGCTTTATTCATATTTTTTCAAAATTTCATCCAGTTCTTCCACCTTTAAGTTTCTATATAAATCCTTACCGATCATCAATGCCGGAGCGCAATCGCAAGTACCCAAACAAGGGTTGGGCAATAACGTGAATCGACCATCGGCAGTGGTTTCACCATAACCAATATTCAATTTATGAGTAAGCTGTTCTTTAATATTTTCATAGCCCATCACCCAACAACTAATGCTATCACACAATAAGATTATATGCCTTCCCACTGGCTTCCGAAAAATCAGATTATAAAAGGTCGCCACAGAATCCAACTCTTCAGCCGACATATCCATGTAGCTGGCTACCTCTTTCAGGCTTTCATCGGATACATAACTCCTATGCTCTTGCACCACTTTCAATGCTTCCACACAAGCCGCTTTTTTATACGGCACGATGCTTATGGCTTTTTCGATTTCTTTTATTTCTTGTGTGGTCAACATTTTTAATTCTTGATCCTTATTCATTATAGTGTCCACTTTCAACTCTTAACCTACCTATCAATATCTGCCAATACATAATCCATCGCTCCCAAAATACTGAGCATATCCGCTACCGTATATCCTTTGCTGATGTAGGGCAACATTTGCATGTGCGCGAACGATGGGGTACGCACCCGAACGCGATACGGTGAGGTGTTTCCATCACTAATCGCATAATAACTATTTGCTCCTTTTGTTGCTTCGGTACAACTCATCACCTCTCCGGGGGGAATCACTGGCCCCCAACTCACATTTAAAAAATGGGTAATGAGTGTTTCAATATCCTTCATCGTATTTTTCTTCACAGGAGGTGTGGTCAACGGGTGATCCGACTTGTAGGGACCTGCCGGCATATTCTTTACACATTGCTCAATGATCCGCAAGCTTTGTCGCATCTCTTCGATACGAACTAAGGCGCGATCGTAGCAGTCGCCATTCTTCCCGATAGGGATCTCAAAGTCAAAATTTTCATAGCCAGAGTAAGGTTGTTTTTTCCGGAAGTCCCATTCCATGCCACAGGCACGTAAATTGGCGCCTGTAGCCCCCCACTCGATGGCTTCTTGTTTTGTGAAAATGCCAATGCCCTCGGTACGTGCTTTGAACAAACTGTTTTGCATCACCATTTTATCGTATTCTCGCAGTTTTTTGGGGAAGTATGTGATGAAATTCTTTACTAAAACTTCCCATCCATTCGGGAGATCCTGGGCCACACCACCGATGCGAAACCAATTGGGGTGCATACGGCCCCCACAAACTGCTTCGATGATATCAAATATTTTTTCCCGATCGGTAAACATGTAAAACACAGGGGACAGTTGTCCTACATCCTGGGCAAAAGTTCCATACCAAACCAGGTGGCTGGCAATTCTGAATAATTCGCACAACATCACCCTTATTACATTGGCACGCTCGGGCACTTCGATACCCGCCAGTTTTTCTACCGACAATAAATAAGCAAGATTGTTATTAACGCCACCTAAATAATCAATGCGATCGGTGTATGGAATGTAGGTGTGCCACGATTGGCGTTCCGCCATTTTTTCTGCACCGCGATGATGAAAACCAATGTCGGGTACGGCATCGACAATATCTTCGCCATCCAATTGTAAAATTATCCGAAGAACCCCATGCGTTCCCGGATGTTGCGGCCCAATGTTCAAAAACATAAAATCCGAATCATCACTATGGGTAGCCATCCCCCACTCCTCCGGCTTGAATCTTAATGCCTCTTGTTCACGATCTACCTTATCATCGGGCAACTGAAATTGACCCATCTCTGTAGCCCGCGCAGGATGCTCTTTCCGTAGCGGGTGACCTTGCCAGGAAAGGGGCATCAATATTCTTCGCATATTGGGGTGGCCATCGAAGCGGATGCCAAACATATCGAACACCTCACGCTCGTACCAGTTGGCATTCAACCAAAGTTTGGAAATGCTTGGTATTAAAAGATGATCGCCTTTGAGGGCAACTTTTAACCGCAAGAAGGAATTTCGTTCGAAAGAAAAAAGATGATATACGACAGTGAATTCATTGGAAGGGTAACCCTGTTCTTTTTTGCGCGGACGCTCGTCAATGGCGGAAAGATCGTACAAGAACAGAAAAGGGCTTGGGATTTCATTTTTTAGATGACGCAACACCTCCACGATCTTCGAAGATGCGATCCACAAGGTGGTAATCCCATCTTTAGTTGCTTGCCTGGAGACCGCATCTTCTCCAAACTTCAACTGGATTAGTTCTGGTGGATCAAGTTCTTTCGTCATTTTTTGGTTATCGTTTCCTAAAAATAATTTCCCGAAATCGTTACCTGCCTGCCCTTAAAAAAACTACCAACTCATATCTCATCCGGAGAACGAAGCGAAGTCATTTGCATCCGTTGTTCTCTTTTTGCATCCCTCATCGAAATTTTTTCAGGTCTTATTATCCCTTGGTCTCCTATGGTCCAGCTTAGTGGCCGCTGTTCTTTACCAACACGGCTGGCTAATAAAGTGAGCCCTTCCATAAAAGCATCCGGTCTCGGAGGGCAACCGGGAACATAAACATCAACAGGTAAAAACTTATCTACCCCCTGGACCACACTATATATATCATACATGCCTCCAGAATTGGCGCAAGAACCCATAGAAATCACCCAACGCGGTTCCATCATTTGCTCATGAAGGCGTTTAATGATTGGCGCCATCTTGATAAATACGGTCCCTGCAATGATCATGACATCCGCCTCACGAGGGGTGCCGCGGATCACTTCTGCGCCAAATCGTGCCACATCATATTTAGGAGTCATACTGGTAGCCATCTCCACAAAACAACACGAAAGGCCAAAATGGAAAGGCCACATCGAATTCTTTCTACCCCAACCGAGCAAATCTTGAACGGTGCTGAACACCAAACTTTGGCGTACCGCTTCCTCCATAGAACCATTCCCCCCCTCCAATGTACCAACAGGTTCTTGTGCCTTACTTAGCCACCACTTCATTTGCAGGATTTTTAGTTAGTTTTTTGTACGCCCTCAATATTTTTTTGCCATCTGGACCAAAGTCGAGGGCACCGTTTCGCCATTCGTAGATCAACACGATAACAAGGAGTGCGATAAAAGTGAGCACTCCGGCAAAGCCGAGCCAGCCCAAATCCTTGAAGGCGATCGCCCATGTAAAAACAAAAATCGTTTCCACGTCAAAAATGACAAAGAGCATGGCGATCATATAAAACTGAGAAGAGAACCGAAGGCGGGCTGAACCTTGGCTGATAATTCCACCCTCGAAGGGTTCGTTGGTCGCACGATCCTCATGACGCCCTCCTAAAAAATAGGAGAGTGCCAAAATGGCGCCAATAAGACTACAAACAATAGCGCCATATACTACAAGCGGCCACAAGACTGTATTGTCGATCGAACTTCCCAAAACTGATTTGCCTCCAGCAAATATTTTTAGTACAACTCAAAATCCCCAATAAAAAAGTAACGCTTGCATCCGTGGTTATCCGCGGGTGCTTTGTGTTGACGATTTCAAGGTATGCTTTTTAGTTAGAAAACAAAACAAACTCATATAAAAAATTTATTTTTTTATTTTTAGAATAATTTAGTCGAGTGAAACAGAATCGCTAACGTCCGATTTTTGTTAGCGAAACCAATACCTTAAAAGGTAGGTAACTCACTGGCCAGGCTGGAATCTCGTTCCAACTTTAAAATAAGGTGGGCGAATGATGTTAGGGTAATAAAAAAGAAACCCTGTTCGACAATAAAAAATATTCCCGAAAAGAAAATACACAAAGGGGGGTATAACTGAAGTCCCTTAATTTTTACTTCTACTTCACCGGCTCCCGGTGTCCTACCCAGGTAAACCGCTTCGTCACATACTCTGGATTGGTGAAAGAGGCGTTGCCTGACGGGTTGCCACCGGTTACATGAAAATCAGAAAAGGCTGCATTTTGGTTCATGTAAATCGCGCCTGTCAAGTTAAATGAAACCGGAGTCGCGGCCATGGCCATGGCATCTGCAATTTTTTCCCGCACTACTTGGTTGGTGGTATAAGCGCCACAAGAAATCGCGCCATGTTGCTGTGCCATCTCTTGCGCCAAGTCAATGGATTGATCGGTGTTCTTAGTTTTGATCAGCAATGCAATCGGCCCGAATAATTCCTTGCTGTAAATTTCTTTCTTGTTGGCCTCCAACTCGATAACTACGGGCGTGGCGGTGCGGGCATTTTTGAATTGCGGATTTTCGATAGCGTGCGATTTGAGCAATACTTTTCCGGGTAGCTTTTCAGTTTCCATCACGCGGTCACGTGTTTTTTTGTTTTGAACCGCACCCAGTACGTAAGGCCCCGCTTTAGGATTATTGGCAAGACTATTGATCTGGGTGATGAATTTCTGAGCAAAGTCGTCAAACGAAATCTTACCAGTGGGCGAACCAATACCGGTTTCTGGAATATAAAAATTTTGCGGAGCGGTACACATTTGTCCGCTGTAAAGATTAACAGAGAAAGCAAGATTGGCAGCCGCTTTGTCGCCATCTTCCACCGAGTCGATAATCACCGAATTTACTCCGGTCTTTTCGGTGAACACAGTTTTGCCAGGTAAGGCTTCAAGATAAGAGCCAAAGGCACTATTGCCGGTGAAGTCGATCAGTTTTACATCCGGATGTTCAGCTAGTTCTTTGGTGATCATTTTGTCGAACGTGTCCACGGCAAGCTGGCAACAGTTCGGATCGAAATTATTTTCTGCCAGCACGTTCTGGATTTCCGCCACAAAAATAGCGATAGGCAAAATCGCGCCTGGATGGGGTTTCACAATCACAGGATTGCCAGTCATCAGGCTCCCGTAAATCCCCGTTACGGAATTCCAGGTAGGAAAGGTGGAGCACCCAATCACCACGGAAATTCCTTTTGGCACGGCACGCCACTCTTTATTCAATTGAATATTAAACTTCCCCATCGGCTTATCCCATTTTGCTTGGGCGGGAAAACGGTTAAGTTCTTCGTAGCCTGCGGCAATTGCTTCAAGTGCGCGGTCGGCTGCATGAGGGCCACTCGCCTGAAAGGCCATCATATACCCCTGCCCAGTGGTGTGCATGGTGGCATACGCGATTTCAAAAAAACGTTTCTTTGCACGATCTAACGATTCCGTTAATATACCTGCGCGATCTTGCGCACTGGATTTGCGCCAAGGCGTAAATGCTTTCTTGGCATTTTCAATTAAAGTATTAACTGAAAATAAGGGATACGAAACGCCCAACAATTCTTGTGTATAAGGCGACTCCTCTTGTCCGCCCCACGTTTCAGATTTGGGTTGTTTTAAGTCCTCAAATTTCTTTCCAAGTTGGGTGTTGAATTTAGTCTGTCCTTCGGCATCAGCGGTTTCGCCATAGTTGGCTGGGGAGGGCTGTTCGGCAAAAGCTGCAAAAAAAGTGCGCGCGTGCAAGGCTTCAATCGCTTTGGTAATGACGGGTTCATGTTTTTGAAAGAGGCTCATAAGCGGAACGTTATTTCGGTTATTCATTCAAATTTTAAAGTAAATAGTAGCTTGTGATTTCTGGCGCTGTTTTCAAAGTAATAGGCTTCAAAATATTTATGCGGTTGCAAGTTCCATTTCGCTATTAATCTGTTGATGTCAAACGAAAGAGGCGAAAGCGTGCCTTTCCCATTGACTAATAGGATTTCAATTTTTTCTTCATCAGAAAAAGTAAGATGAGTGGGGCAGCTTGCACAAGGTGTGTCCCTAAAATATTGAACAACCAATTTTTCTCCTTTCGTGATTTTATTGAGCTCAATAGTTAGCGTTGGGTTACGTTCGTTTTCGTTAAAGCTTTTGACGAGATACCCATTTAAATAAACTTGCCAATAGGTGACGGTATCGGGCAACGCACTTACTCTATTGCAAAGGAGAAGAAAAAAGATATTTATAATAAGTATACGCATCTGAAATCAAACATTAAATAGAAATAAAGCATATCCATAAAGCACGTTCATCGCGAAGCGATTATAATCCACCAAAAACTTTTTTCAATAAATCACTGGTTCGTGCTGCTGGGTTGGCGCGGATGTTTTTTTCTTCGTTGGCAATCATCAGGAATAATCCTTGAATGGCCAGATCAGTAGTATAGGCATCCAGATCAGGATTTACTTTTTTTACAAACGGAATTTTGTTATACGTGGCGGCCAGGTTATTGTAATTTTTAGTCGCACTCACCTTATCCAACGATGCTTTAATTACCGGTTTGAATTGCCCCACCAATTGGGACGTGGTTGTTTTCTTTAAGTATTGTGTGGCGGCATCCGGTTGGCCTTTCAAAATTGTCATTACATCGGTAATGGATATTTTTTTGATGGCATCGACAAAAATTGGTGTGGCTTTTTTTGCAGCATCCTCGGCACCACGGTTCAATGTCAAAATAAAATTGTCCACATCGTTACCCATGCCAATTTCACGCAGCCGCTTTTCCATCCGCTGTGCATCAGGAGGAAAAGGAATTTTAACTTGTGGGTTTTTAAAATAGCCATCTGCTTGTGAGAGCGCATCGGCCCCTTTCGATACGCCCTGGGTCAAAGCTTCTTTCAACGCACTACCGACTTCAGCATTACTCAATGGCAATTGAGCCAGCGCAACCTTCGCAGCCGAAAATAAACAAACAAATATTAAAAGGGAGTTTAAAAGACTTTTCATATGACGTTTTATTGAGTGTACAAATTTAGAAAAGAAATGCTCTTAATCGCAATCTGAAACCATTGAGTGATGAGCAATGCGTCCTTGTGTTTGAAGTAGAAAGCTAACTGTGTATGGACTCTATTGTGATTTCAGAAATGTTTTTACAACCGGCCAATGCCATCGTCAATTCAAAATCGGTCAACATATTTTGCAATACTTCTTTCACACCTTGCTCCCCTGCGATGGCCAATCCATATGCATAAGGTCTACCCAAGCCTATCGCTTTTGCTCCGAGCGCCAATGCTTTGAATAGGTCGGCTCCTCCACGAATTCCACTATCCATCAAAATGGGAATTTTTTCTTGAACTGCGTTGACTATTGCGGGGAGCGCTTCAATCGTGCTGATACTCCCATCTACCTGGCGGCCTCCATGATTGGAGACGATGATTCCATCCATTCCAAAGTCAATGGCCTTACGCGCATCTTCGGGATGCAAAATCCCCTTGAGTAAAATGGGCAGTTTGGTTAGGCTTTTTAAAAATTTCAAATCATTCCATGTCAAAGCCGGATTGGAGTAAATAGTCACAAATTTTTGAACGGCTTTCACAGGGCGGCCCGATCTCAGTTTCGAAAAGAAATTTTCTCCTGGGTAATTCTTCACCATCTCCACCAATCCGCTAATGGATTGCATGGTAATCGATCGCTTCCCCGATGGCTCCGCTTCATCGATCAACTTCTGAAAAATCGGATCGGAAGTGTACTGTGCTATTCCTTTTCCCTCCAGAAAGGGAAGATAAGCCAAATCTAAATCACGGGTGCGCCAGCCAAGGACAGTAGTGTCCAAGGTAACGACAATGGCTGAACATCCGCATTTTTCTGCGCGGGTTACAAAACTCTTGACCAACTCGTTCGATTTACTCCAATATAATTGAAACCATCGTGGACAATTGCCCATAGCATCCGCAACCTCTTCCATTGGCCGGGAAGCCTGATTCGAAAAAATATAAGGAATGTTTAATGCAGCCGCTGCTTTTCCTACGGCCAGGTCGGCTTGGGGATGAGCCATCTCCAAAACGCCAATTGGGGCAAGCAAAAGAGGCGAAGAAAATCTTTGTCCAAAAAGCTCAATGCTCGTATCGCGCACACTCACATCACGCAACATGCGAGGCACAATCTTATAATTTTCAAACGACAGACGGTTTGCCCTAAGTGTACTTTCGTTTCCTGCGCCCCCTGCGATGTAGGCGTAGGCTTGTGGAGACATATTTTTTTTTGCGACTTCTTCAAGGCCACAAGCGGAGATGGGCACAGCAGGCATCTTGCCGACAAAGCCATTTAGGTAAATTTCTTTTTGGCGATCGAGGGTTGGAAATTTCATGGAAAAACAAATGAAATGAGTTCCGAATCTACAAACAATTTTTATTCCTTTTTCTTTTTAGATATTTGCGCGGATTTATTTCAATTATGCGACCAATTCTTGCTGAACTGCTCACCATCGGTGACGAAATTTTATACGGACAAATTGTGGACACCAATTCTCAATGGATGAGTGTAGAACTTGATAAAGTCGGGGTAAAAGTCATTCGCAAAACTACGGTCGGTGATGTGGAGTCAGATGTCCTTTCTGCTTTTGCAGAAGCCGAGCAACGTGCCGATATTATCTTAATTACCGGTGGCCTTGGCCCAACCAGCGATGATCTAACCAAACCGGTACTGGCAAAATATTTCAATTGCGAAATGAAAGTGCACCCGGAAGCATTAGAAGAACTTACCGCTTTCTTTAAAAGTCGTGGCCGTGAACTCACCGATACCAATAAGCAGCAAGCCATGTTGCCTGTGTGTTGCATAAAAATTACCAATCCAGTGGGTACTGCGCCAGGCATGTGGTTCGAACGCAACGGCAAAGTTTTTATGGCTATGCCGGGCGTACCGCATGAAATGAAAAAGATGATGACTGAAAAAGTCATTCCGCTATTAAAAGAAAGATTCAAAACGCCCACCATCGTTCATAAAATCATTCGCACCGTGGGCCTCGGAGAGTCTTTTCTGTCCGATAAAATTTCAGCCTGGGAGAAAGCCTTGCCTTCTCACATTAAATTGGCCTACCTGCCAAGTTTGGGGGAAGTGAAACTTCGGCTTACCGGCTATGGCGAAGATGAACAAAAACTAAAACAAGAAATTGAGTCCCTCTTTGAAAAATTAATCCCCCTGGCTGGCGAATACATTTATGGCTATGGCGAAGATCCGCTTGAAGCAGCGATTGGAAAAGCATTGCGTGAAAAAAAAATGACCTTATCGGTAGCAGAGAGTTGCACAGGCGGTTATCTCTCGCATTTGATTACCAGTGTGCCGGGAAGCTCGGAATATTTTTTAGGTAGCATGGTGCCTTACGACTACCAAATAAAAATGCGACAACTGGGTGTGCGCCCGGAAGTATTGGAGCAATATGGAGCGGTGAGCGAACCCACAATTATTGAAATGGCCAACATCGTTCGAGCGAAATTCAATACGGATATCGGAGTGGCCACCAGCGGTATTGCGGGGCCTGGCGGTGCAACACCTGAAAAACCTGTGGGCATGGTATGGATTGCTTATTCCGACAAACATCATACGATTACAAAAAAACTGCAACTTTCTACGGAACGAATGCTCAACATTAAATTAGCATCCGTTGCTGTTTTAAATTTGATTCGGATGAGTTTGCCCAAATAAAGATCCTGAAGGATCATAAAAAAATCGCCCAACCAAACAGGTCAGGCGATTTTTTTGAGTTAAATCCAGCGCTCAATTCACCAGCTTCACTTGCTTGGTTACAATCGGTTCATTAAAATTATTTTTCTTCAGCATCACTTGAAAAGCTGGCAAATCTTTTTCCATCAACTGATTGAATTTATTTTGACTCTCTTGCAATCGCTGCTTAAGAATTTGATGCACTTCATTATGCTGATCGGCAGGCGCAAAGTCTGCGGTCTCAACAGCACCACCAAGATATTGTAGCTTTTCTACAGTTTGTGCCGGCCAACGGATGGCACCCTGACCTTGCGGTGTAATTTTAAGTTGAATAAGATCATCCTCAACATCAATCACTTGTTGTTCAAAGGAATCAATTTCTTTAGTGACCTCAGTATTCTTTTGATCTTCGGAAATGGATTTTAGATCAGCACCTTGCCTTCTGATCCATTCCAACTGATTTACCATCTCTGCAGCCGAAGACATATCTTTTTTAATTTGATTCAACAGGTTTTTCTGTGCAATAATATCGGCATCTGTTCCTTCTGTTTTGGGGTCTTTAAGTACTTTCAACGGTTGGCTATATTCCTTCTCACCAACTTTTAAAGTCACCGTGTAATTGCCTGGCAAAACTAGTGGTGCGATACCTTTTGGTGAAGTCGGTGCAGCCATGGAGCGTTTATCGTTAAGCGTAATCCATTCTGCAAACAAGGGTTTATTTCTCATCAAAATGGCCGTAGATGGATCTTCACGCAAATCCCACCAAAGTCGGTTTACGCCTGTTTTGCCATGATGATAGAGTTTTCTCACGATAGCATTGTTGGCATCTTTAATCGTAACCAAAAGGCTGTCCTTTGCATCGGCTTGTAACCAATAATTGATGGACGCGCCCGGAGGAGGATTATCTCCATCAGATTGATCATCGAACATCGCGAACGGACCGGTGATGGGATGAAAACGATACGCTTGTCTTGGCGCAAATAAATGAGCCGTGGACGAAGTCACTTCATTGGTCATTTGCTGAAGGGGCGTAATGTCATCCAATATCCAGATGCCGCGGCCATAAGTGCCAATCACTAAGTCATTGAAATTTTCTTGTATAGCAATCCAATACATGGGCGCTGCCGGAAGATTGGTCATAATGGATTGCCAATACAGACCGTCATCGAAGGAAGCATAAAGTGCATTTTCGGTTCCTAAATAAAGAAGACCTTTGCGTGTTGGATCTTCGCGAATGTTGCAGGCATAACTCAAATTACTTTTGGGAACGCCATCCGTAATTTTTATCCATGTCTTTCCAAAATCTTCTGTCTTATAAACAAAAGGATCGAAGTTGCCCACTTGATGAAAATCAACGGAGATGTACGCTTTACCTGCTTTCCATTTTGAAGCTTCAATGTTTCGCACTGTTCCAAGCGGAGGAAGGCCTTTGATGTTTTTTGTAACGTTCTCCCAATTTTTCCCTCCGTCTTGTGTTACCTGAACAAGTCCATCGTTTGTTCCAACCCACAGTAAATCCTTCTGAATAGGAGATTCATCAAAGGCATAAATTACACAGGCATACTCCACGCCAATGTTATCAGGTGTTAAGCCTCCAGAAATGTTTTGCTTGCTTTTATCATTAGTCGTCAAGTCGGGACTTATCACTTGCCAGGTTTGTCCTCCGTTAGTAGTCTTGTGAACAACCTGACTGGTCACATAAACGATATTGTGGTCGTGTGGAGAAATCAACAAGGGGAACGTCCATTGAAAGCGGTACTTCACATCTTTCGCTGGCGAACCAAAGGTAGCCTCAGGCCACACTTCCACTTGACGAAACTGCCGGAGTTTTTCATTGTACTTCACTACAATTCCTCCACCTGCTCCAGAGCCCGAAGCACTTGACCAAACCACATTGGGATCTGTGGGATCAGGGGTGGCGAAACCACTTTCACCACCTCCTACATCGTGCCATTCACCTCTTGGAATTCCTGCGTCAGGAAAACTCTCAGTATAAAACCGACTGGGACCCATCGCGGAAGGACCGTCTTGCCGATTGGCATAAACATAATAAGGAATTTGATTATCCACAGTAACATGATACAATTGCGCCACGGGAAGCTGAATCCTAAACCAGGATTTCCCACGGTTCTGCGTGATTGAAATTCCTCCGTCACCCGCTACGGCCTGTCGATTTCCATTCGTTGGGTCGATCCACATTTCGTGATGATCCCAATTGGGTTGTGAGGGAGCGTGATGGGTGGTAGTCCCTCCGTCTTCCGAATAACTGTAATCACTCGCGATAAAATAAATTTCATCGGCATCATCAGGTGTTGCCTTGCAGCGGGTGTAGTACGCTCCTCTTCCGCCAAGGCTTAAGTCTTGACTTATGCGCGCCCATTTCTCACCGCCATCATCCGATCGCCAAAGTTCTCCACTCTCTGCTTCTTTTCCATTGATTGGCACGCCATCGGCTGTTTCGATCAGCGCATATATTTTTTTGGAATCCGCCTTTGAAATCGTCAACGAAATTTTTCCTACAGGAAGTTTGGGAAGTCCATTTCCTTCTAGTCTTTTCCATGTGTCACCGCCATCGCGTGTAACGTATATGCCGCTTCCTTTTCCACCACTTTGCCTTCCCCAAGTTTTAATATCCAATTCCCACATGCCCGCAAAAATGATTCGTGGATTATTCGGATCCATCACCATATCAGAAACTCCCGTGCTGTCGTTGACGAACAGAACTTTAGTCCACGTTTTTCCTCCATCCATCGTCCTGAAAACACCACGGTCTTTCTGTGGTGCGTACGCATGACCGAGTGATCCCGCATAAACAATATCGGGGTTGGTGGGATTGATGATCATTTTGCTTATGCGGAAAGTATTGTCGAGACCCATGTTCGCCCATGCAGTTCCGCCATCGGTGGATTTCCAAACGCCTTGGCCAACCGAAACGTTGGAACGGATAAACGATTCACCGGTACCTGCCCATACAATTTGAGGATCAGAAGGCGCTACGGCCAAAGCTCCGATCGAGTGCACTGGCTTATCATCAAAAATGGCTTTCCAGTTCACACCACCATCTACTGTTTTCCAAATTCCGCCCGAGGCAGCACCCACGTAATACGTCATCGGGTCGCCTGCAATTCCCGCCACCGAAATAACGCGATTGCCAAGTGGGCCAATGTGTCGGTATTTTAATTGCTTCAGTTGAGGGATGTCAACTTTTTGGGCGAATACTGAAATTAGCGAAAGTGAGATTAGAAGCCCTACTAATAAGAAGGAGTTTCTTAGGGGTTTGGAATATCTTTTCATGGCGAGGTTTAGGTTTATGAAAAGATAGTTGCTATTTAATTGTCCACCAAGGAAGATGAGATAATTTGAAAATATTTTTCCACAGCCGGAAAAAAGATCGTATTCGACAATGGATCAATTGGATTTTAGCCTATAAATGCCACCTGAAAGCAATGTATCGAATAAGCCTACCGGGGCACTAATTACTCCCCTTTCAAAGATTCGGTTGGGTTAGTCATTACCGCCTTTAGTACCTGACCGATTACAATTACAAAAGTGACCGATACTATGACCCCTGCGGTTAGGGGGATTGTCCACCATGGTATGGATATTCGGTAGGAATAATTTTGTAGATAGTGATCGAGCGCCCACCAGGAAATGGGTGCCGCAATGACAATTGCGATGATCGTGATCCGTGTAAAATAGCTTGAAAGTAATACGACTAAATTTTTAACAGTCGCTCCAAGCACTTTGCGTATGGCCAATTCTTTTGACCGCTGCTCGGCTGTGTAAGCAGCCAGGCCTAAAACGCCAAGGCACGTGAGGAGAATTCCAAGTAATGCAAAAAGGTTAGCGAGTTTTCCAATTAATTCGATAGTTTGGTAATTGTCTTTAAAGCGTTCACTCACAAACATTGGCTCATTAACATTCATAGGATCAAGTTTCTTGAGCACATATCCAACTTTTTTAAGGCTTCCTAAAAGATCATTTGTTTTTGTCAGCCTAACAGTAAGATGATTATTTCTATCACCCAACATGCCAACATAGCAAGGCGCTACCCGATCAATAGGGGCGCCTCTAACCACATCATTTATCACTCCAATAATTGTCAATTCGCGATCACGCGTTTTTATCATGCGCCCAATGGGGTTTTTCATTCCCATAATTGCCACCGCTGCCTTATTGACTAATACTGCAGTTGAATCGCTCTTGAAATCCGGAGAAAAATCACGGCCTTCCAAAATTTTTATGCCATTAGTTTTCGTAAAATCATATTCCGTTGAAACACGACTAAACTGAATTTTCTCAGCAGATTGTCTTCCGCTCCACTCCACATAGTCTGTAAAATAATCGACATCAATTCCTTCATTGGATTTAGTTACCGCCTCCACCACACCAGAATTAAGCATCTCATTCTTAATGGCCGCATAGTTCTTCTCAATCTGATCGTTGAATGCAAACAAAATCAGGTTCTCTTGATCGTAACCTAACTCTCTATTTTTCACGTATTGTATTTGTTTATAGATGACCACCATGCCAATGACCAGAAAAATAGAAATAACATATTGGGCAGTTACTAAAATTTTGAGCGGTAGGCTTGCATTTTTCCCCAGATAAATTTTTCCCTTAAGCACCTTTATGGGTTGAAAAGAAGAAAAATAAAAAGCTGGATAACTGCCCGACAATAAACCGGTGATAATAATCAATCCCGTTCCTAAAATCCAAAATTCCATTGACCTAAAATCAATGAGCAACTTCGTATGCACGAATGAATTATACCAAGGCAGAAATAACTTCGCTAATACAACTCCTAACGAGAATGCAACGCTTGTGATTAAAAAAGATTCAAGGAGAAATTGTTGGGTCAATTCTGATCTACGAGAGCCTATGCTTTTTCTTATACCCACTTCTTTTGCCTTTCTTTCAGAACGAGCGGTGGCGAGGTTCATATAATTGATACAGGCGATCAACAAAATGAAAATTGCAATCCACGTAAATAGCCTCACATATTCAATTTTCCCTCCCTCCTCTTTACCGTTAATAAATTTGTTGTGTAAGTGCCATCGATCCATTGCTTGCAAAAAAAGCTCAGGATTAGAACCGTCATTGATATGCTTTTTTACCAGATTCTTGATGTTAGTATTTACTTCGCTTAACGAAGCACCTTCTTTTAAGGTAACATAAACTCGAGGATAAAAACTGTCCCACTTGTCTTTTTGAGTCCCAAACCATTCATTTTTTTGTCTATAATAAGAAATGGGAACAAGGGCATGGAACCAAAACGTAGAATTATCAGGTACATCTTTAAAAATGCCAGTAACTTTCATTTCCCCTTGATGGTCGTAACTGACAAATTGATTAATGGGGTCTTGGTCACCAAAAAGTTCTTTGGCTGTCGATTCATTCAGCAATATGGAATAGGGGTCATCAAGCGAATGGATTGAACCGTTCACCAAGGGAATACCAAACATTTCAAGAAATTCAGTGGAGACCGCTAACACTTCTTTACCTGTTCTTTTATCCTTATAGTCAATGGAGTGCCCATAAGTATTGGATGTAATACACGTATTCTTAATCCTATTGTCAGTCTCCTTTAAGGCAATATAGGCTGGAATACAATTTTCCTCTTGTGTATTTACAATCCCATTATAAGTCGTGTTAACCTTTACCTGAAAAACATTTTCATGGTTCAATGCAAAATGATCGTAAGAATACTCGTACTGAACCCACAGTATAATGAGGACGCTACTGGCGATGCCAAGTGCCAGGCCGCCAATATTGATCAAAGAATAGAGTTTGTTCTTTATAAGTGAGCGAAAGCAGATTATTATATAATTGTGAAGCATAAGGCTTGTAGTCTATTCAATCGCTAATTATATTCATTAACTTGGCCGTAGCCATTAAATCTAAATTTAACAAAATAGCGCGCACCATGAAAACGATCATCTCACTACTACTCCTAACTATTTCCTTGGTCGGATTTAGTCAAATTGACAAGGCCCGTCAAACCATCAAGGCAAGAGCCAACGAAGTTGAAAAGAAAGTAATCGCTTGGCGCAGAGACATTCATGAACATCCTGAGTTGGGTAATCGCGAATTCCGAACTGCCGAAATCATTGCCAAGCACTTGCAATCTTTGGGTATCGAAGTGAAAACAGGCGTTGCCAAAACAGGGGTGGTGGGGTTGCTTAAAGGTGGTTTACCTGGCCCTGTGGTCGCGCTACGTGCGGACATGGATGCGCTACCCGTTTACGAGAAAAATGATTTACCCTTTGCGTCTAAATCAACTACCACCTACAACGGGCAGCAGGTTGGCGTGATGCATGCTTGTGGTCATGATACCCATGTCGCCATGTTGATGGGCGTAGCGGAAGTGCTAGCTTCCATGAGAAAAGAGTTAAAAGGTTCGGTGAAATTTATTTTCCAGCCTGCCGAAGAGGGCGCACAAAACGATGAAGAATTTGGCGCGCAATTGATGGTGAAGGAAGGTGTATTGGAAAACCCTAAAGTAGACGTAATCTTTGGGCTTCACATCAGTGCCACAAACGAAGTAGGAACAATTACCTACCGGCCGGGCGGGGAAATGGCTGCAGCCGATGGCTTACGAATTATCGTCTCAGGCAAACCATCTCACGGTGCCCAACCTTGGTTATCGGTGGATCCTATTCTGGTATCGGCTCAAATTATCAACAGCCTTCAAAGTATTGTGAGCCGAAACGTGAACCTCACGGAAAACCCTGCGGTAATTACCATCGGATCAATTCATGGTGGCAACCGGGGTAATATCATTTCTGAAAAAGTAGAGATGATAGGCACCGTACGAACCTTAAGCTCGTCCGATGAGAAAATGGTAATCAAACGCATCAATGAGGTAGCCACGCTCACGGCACAAGCAGCCGGTGCCACGGCACAAGTCGACTTGCCCTTTGAATTTCATTACCCGGTAACTTTTAATGACATTGCTTTAACCAACCAAATGCTTCCTTCCATCCAAAAGTCTGCGGGGCCAGAAAATGTAAAACTAGTTCCACCGATAACGGGAAGTGAAGATTTCTCCTTTTATTCCGAAAAGGTACCTGGCCTATTTTTATTTGTTGGCGGTATGCCAAAAGGCGCTGATCCAAGAAATGCGGGGCCACACCATACCCCTCAGTTTTTCATTGATGAAAGTGGCCTTCTCCTTGGCGTAACCACCCTCTGTAATTTAGTGGTTGATTATGCGAAAGGGAAGTAGTTAAGAAATGTTGCTTTTCAAATTGGTCAGACAACATTAGTTTACATAATCAGAAATAATAAGCGTACCGTTTTCTGATTATAAAAGAACCGTATTTAAAGCAAGGGTGCTTAAAAGCTTGAACTTGCTAAAAAAATTGTTTCCCATGAAAAGTGACTTTATTGCAGACGGATTCTGATTGATGTGATTACTTACTTGCGATAAAATAAACGGGACAATAAATCTTGAAACGCGCTCGGCATCTTTTTCCAACAAGTGATTTGTCAGAACCTTTTGTCCAACAAGAATGAACTTTCACTTCTTTTTCTCCACAAAATTCTGGAAGGTGTACATCATTCCAAAAGAAAGCGTTTGGCTAAACTGCACGTTGTTGTCCTGGCTGCGGTCAAAGAGCAGTATAGTCCCAAAATTCATATTAATAAATTTTCCGAATTTGGCCGTAAGGTTAAGGTCAAGGCGATGATAGAGCTGGTCAACGGCAAGATGCTCGTAATCGGCAAACATAATGTAGCGCCATTTCAAGCCAACATTATTGGCAATATCTTTATCGAACTCAGCCAGCATTTGAAAAGCCAGGGGTTGAACACGTGCCGATCGATTTGCGGAAACACCATAGGGCGTGGGATTATCCACATTGATATATTGTGTGACATCGTTCACAATGGTTACGCGTGGCGCCAAGGGTGATAGACGTACTTTAAAATAATCAACCGGGTGGTATTCAAATCCTAGCCCAGCTGTAATGTAGGCTGGGGCAAAGAGTCCCGAAAGTGCAATCACCGAATCGGTGTTAGCTTTTGATTTCAAATACTTAAAACCTGGCGCGAACTGTGAAAGAAAGTTGGCTGACAAAGCCAAATCCCATTTTTTGCTTAAGGCGTGACCGTACTTCGTATCCAGAAAAATTCGATCTAGGGTTTTGCGCACGCCTACTCCTTGATTATTAATCGACCCGTATTGCAAATCAATTTCATTATCCCAGGAGTTGTGCTCGCCCTTATAATTCGCTTTATAATTCAAGAAGGCCACAAATCCAAGTGAATTGATACCTCCGCCTTTCCAGTTGGAGGTGAAGGAGGCCTGATTAAGATTAAGGCCGACTTTAAATTCCTTCTTCCATTTAGACAATGAGTCATTTCTTACAATTTGTGCGCTGGCGCAAAAGACCATTAGAAAAAAAAGGAAGAAAAACGGAGCGGCAAAACGGTATAGCATTTTTAGGTTGTTTAATGGTTAGTGAAGCCAATTTATTCTATTTATATGATTTATTGCAACGGCAATGGTTAAGCTGTCAATCTTCTCACTGCCTTTACCCCAAAGGCCATCTGCAAAAAAAAGTAAGGTTTGTTGATAGGTGGGATTTCCAGGAATAGGCAAACAAGTTATACCAAGGAGATTTTGTTTGCCCTCAATAATTTAACTGCCATGACAGAATAGTCTTATTTAAAATTCGCATAGAAAATCAAGAATTCCTTTTTTGTAGGTTTCAGGGTTATCGTACATAGAAAAATGGCTAACCCCCGCTTCGTACCAGCCCTTGGCATTAGGAATAGCTTTCAGCATGGAATCAAAATCTTTTCTACTACCGTAATCGAACTCCCCACTCATTACCAATACGGGCACAGCGATTTTTTTAAGGGCTGCCGTTCTATCCCAATTTAAAAGTGCTCCATTAAGATCGAGCAGGTCAGCGCCTACGAAATAGTAGGAAATCGCTGAGTTTCTCATCGGTCCCAGATCGAGCAGAATTTCCTGTGGTAGTGGATTTACCCTGCAAATAAACTTGGGAAACCAGTACTCACCCAACGCGGCATCGAGCGCATCTCCATCACCCAAAGCAATAGCGGCTTTCCGTTTTTGATGGAATGCCTCGGGCAACTCCTCTGCACGATTTTGAAGGAACGAGCGTAATAAATAGCCTGATGAAAATGTATTGGATAGAATTGCACCTCGTAAAGCATCCGGATAATGAACTAAGAATTCCTGCAAGATGATTCCTCCCCATGAGTGGCCCAGAACAAATGGCCTGAGTATTTTCAGTTGCTTTATTATTTCGTTGAGTTCATCCGCGTAAGCTTTTACGGATTTATAAAATGGGGCATTTTCGTTATTTGCGCAACCCGACTGGTAGTAGGAATACACCGTAAATTGCTCTGGGGGTAGCAGGTCATGGATAATGCTTAACGATTCGCATGTCAATCCGAGGCCTCCATGTAAGAGAATGATGGGTATCGATCCATGTCCTGTTTTTTTATATTTCAATTTTCGCGAACCAAGAGTTAAGAGCATAATTTAAACTTTATGTGACTCACAAATATTTAAAAAAAATCAGAGCCCTATGATTTTTATAATTTGTTTAATACCTTGAAAGTGCTAAACCCTCTATGAAACACACCAATTCTATAAAATCTATTTTGAGTTGGCAATCTACGCAGGTAGCCGTTGCCCCAGATCTGAAGGACTGGTCATTGCAAGAAAAACTAATATTTCCGAATCAAGCAGCGTACGTGGTGGACGGCCGCAACGGAATTATCGTTGAAGCAGCCGATTTTATTTACCGCATAAAAACCAAAAATGGGAGGTACAAAAAAGTGTTGCGGCAGTGTATTTCTTTGAACTCATATCAATGACACACTAACGAATGTTTCGCATGGGACTTAATGTCTTTTTGACCTACTGGCAAAGCTGGAATTCGACACGGTTCACCTTCTTGGCGAGAGGAAAAGCTACAAGATCATGAGGACAGCACTTTTTTTGAGCTTCGCTTTTTTTTCAATTGGCGCCTCAAGCCAGAATCGAATTGCCCCAACCAAACTTGACACCACAATAATTATCGAAACCATTCAGCGGGGACTTGAAAGCATTGACCTGACGAAACAAGACAGCCTACTTCTTTTGGCTAGCCGCCAATCAGCAGCAATCAATCGCAAAGACTATCAGATTAGGATTACCCAACTTCTTTCTTTTATTCATCTCCAAATGGGCCAGGTTACATCGGCCACCCAGTTGGCGCAACGTGCCGTAGCCATTGGCCTGAAAGACACTACGCAAAACAAAGCAACTACACGCGATGCCATCACCAATCTGGCACTTTGCTATAACTATACCGACAAACGAGACAGCAACCAATATTGGATTGATTTGGGTAAGCGGCTTTGCCGCAATAGGGACACTTTCAATCTAAGTGTACTCACCAGTCTGGATGCGATCAATGGTGTAAAAGAAAAGAGGCGGGTGGAGATGTTATTTGATTCCGCCATTCTTTTGGCTAAAAAGACGGAAGATCTCAATGATGATGTAATGGCATCGTTCAATAAGGCATCCTGGGTGCAGGCTAATAAGCGCTCGGGTTGGGCCGAATCAATCGAGATGCTGACTGCTTTTGGCAAGCGATTAGATCACCCATCTCTCTTAAACAGGGGCTTTAAACCGTATGAACGTCTTGGATTTCACTACCGCAACTCAAAAAATACAATGTACGCTTTACTTTGTCTAAATTATCTTTGCCTATTTGAGTTTGACAATGCCTTTTATTATCAGAAACGAGTGGCTGAAAATTACAGAAATGATAAAAATCGCTATTTACCCTATATTTTATTTGACCTTTCAGAGGTGGACATTTTACGCGATAGTATTCAACAGGCCAGACTATATTATGATAGTGCCGTAAGACTAATCACCAATCAATTCCATAGAAAGAGTATTCCGCACGCTTCTTTTTATTTTACAACCGGTTGGTTTTGTGAATCGAAAAAACAATTTAGTAGTGCCATTTCAAATTATCGCAAGTCCTTATTTGTTACCGATCTTTATTTCCCTAAGGTAAGTATCCCTGCATTGCTTCGCACCATGGTTGCGGCTCATCGGTGGGTGCAGGCCGATTCATTGGTCCATGCCATGAATGCCACCATAAGAGGCAATGATTTTCCTGTAGAAACATTTGTGAGAATTTTATACTATAAAGAACTGGCGAATTATTATAAGGTCATTGGCGATACCCTGCTTTCAACGCGCTACTTGGTAAAGCATTATCGCCTTAAAGATTCGCTGACGACCGTTGCCCGGTACCACATTGTCAAAGAAGTAGAAACCCGATTTAAGACTTTAGAGAAAGAGGAAGAATTGAGCCGTGCCAAAATGGAAGGTGAACTTCAGGCCCACGAACTCAATCAAAAGAAATCGCTTATTGGCTACTTGGTTGGAGGCCTTGTATTGTTTGGGATACTATCCATTGCGCTATTTAAAAACTATCGGGCAAAAACACGCCAGGCTAAGGAACTGCTAATCCGAAACACCAAAATTGAAACCCTTATTCGCGAATTGCATCATCGCGTAAAAAATAATATGCAGACCATTAGCAGCCTGCTGAGCCTGCAATCCGTTAGGACCGCTGACAAAAATGCGCGGGCGGCCCTTCAAGAAGGACAGAAACGAGTGGAGGCGATGGGGCTAATCCATCAGAAGCTTTATCTTAATGATGACTTACGTGGAGTCAATATGGAAGAGTTTCTGAGTGCCCTGATTCAAACCCTGGCTCAATCCTATGGCTTCGATCCTGCGGTGGTTAAAAAAAATATCAATTTTCCAGAACAAAATTTGGATGTGGACCTGGCCATCCCACTGGGCCTGATAATTAATGAACTAATCATTAATGCTTTCAAGCACGCCTTCGGGTCAGTAAAAAATCCAGAACTTCACGTAGCACTCACTGAAAGGAAAAATAAACAGCTTGAACTTTTGGTTCGCGACAATGGGATAGGACTTCCGGAGCAAACACAACGTGATTTAAACGCGGGTTCATTTGGTTTAAAATTGGTTCAAACTTTATCAAAGCAGCTTAAAGGAACGCTATCCATTACAAATGAAGGTGGGGCTATTTTCCAGCTAATAATTAGCATGTAGGCATGAAAACAATATTGATAGTGGAGGATGAATTGATTGTGGCAGAGAACATTTCACAAATTCTGCAAGACGCGGATTACAAAGTTTGCGGCATGGCCTCCAGTGCGGCTGAGGCACTGGAATACATTCATGCCAGCAAACCAGATCTATTGATTTGTGACATCCGAATTAAAGGTGAAAAGACCGGAATTGAATTGATACGGGAAATTTCCCAGACCGCAAATATTCGAGTGATTTATCTCACTGCTTTTGCTGATATGGCAACCCTAAAATTAGCGGCAGATACCCAACCTTTAGCCTATATAGTAAAACCATTTACGGAAAAACAGCTTCTAACGGCTGTCGCCATGGCTTTGTTTGAACAAGCAGACGTGATTATGCCCACAAAGCGAGAACTCGACATTCTTAAATTCATGGCCTTAGGGCTAGGTTCAAAAGAAATGGCGGCTAGACTTAACATCAGCGAATACACCGTGAAGACCCATAGAAAGAATCTGTTGAAAAAGTATAATGCAAGTTCTGGCGGTGAGTTAGTGGCATTGGCAGCCAAGCAAAAGTGGATCCTAGACTAAAGCACAAAAAGCGGTAGAAGTTTTTGGGCCACCCAAGGAATTCTTCATGCCTCAATCACCAAAATTTAAAACCCCACAAACTTTTTCTTGCTGAGAAGTAGAAATCCTAAAACGGTTGGTTGAAAGCTATAGTGACTGGTTGGCAAATCCGGCTTTCTCCACAAAACAAGTGCTTTGACTCCTTTGTCAATTTTAAAGAAGGTTAACTGAACACACTTATTGAGCAATTCAGCCCCTTTCATTGTCGAAAAATACCTAATAGTAGGTATTGCAGCGGATTTTGAATCTAGTGTCATTTATAAAATAAAAGTGAGCACTTTTTTTAAAAAAATCAATCGCCCAATTATCACATTTTAAATTTATTCGTAACTAAACCAAAACCAATTTATAATGAATCCCTCAAAAAACTTTTGCCTTCTTGTACTCCTAATCCTATACCAAACAGCCCCAGCGCAAATAAAAAAAGTAGACTATAATGGCAAACAAATCTCCGTTTCGGTAAAGGTTCCGGCCGATTTCCCAAAGGAGTTTCAAAATCAATATCTATGTGAAGGGAATAAACCATCTAGCGACCCGAAGGCGAGATGTATTTTACTCAATGACGATGGCACGGGCACGTGGCAAAATGATTACTTCAATGCCAACGACAAACCCGCCACACCAATTAAATGGTATGTTGCGTGCAGTGACTCAGGAGTTACCTCTAAAATCGTTAGTGAAGGCCGTGATCAATACTTTGTTATTTTGGAGTTTACCCAACAATACTATTCATCTAATCCCGGTGACAAAATCGCTTTCCCAGCTAATTTTTTGCGGTCTACAGATGGAGGAGGCGCTCGAGTTGTAATCGATTCAAAATACAGGGATTTTTAAAACCCAAGGGATTCGTTAAGCATTTTATTATTTGCTTCCTCCTTTTTAAGGTTTCAATAGTCAATACTTTGCGGACAAGTTGGGTGTCGCATAATTG
>DAHVFH010000214.1 GCA_027317105.1 Cytophagales bacterium | reverse complement strand
TGCCTATTTCGAAAAGGTAAACGATAAGCTGGTGCTAAAAATAGCTCTCAATAAAAAAAGACGAGCTTGGTTTAGCGGGCTTTGGAACCATTCAAAGGTCTTTGAGTACCCATTCATTTTCTCTAATGCGTAATCTGGGTTAAAATGGGTGAAAAATTTTTGAACGTTATCTGAAATTGAATGACCAGATCGATTCCTGACCATTCTAAACATCAATTTTCATAATATTTTCGTGAGAAAGCGGCTTGTTTAAATAAAGCCTCACGTTAGGGTATTTCTTAGATCGGTTAAAATCTTGCGGATTAATCGAAGAAGTAAGCATGATAATCTTACATTTTTTCCGTGTCGCGGGCGAAAGGTTTTCAAATTCGTCCAAGAATTGAAAACCATCCATCAGCGGCATATCAATATCCAAGAAGATTACATCGGGTAAGACTTTATCAGCCACATCCATCTTTTCCATGTTCTTCAAAAATTCAATGGCACTCTTTGCGCCCGTATGGGTGTAAATATTATCCGTGATAGAAGCTGCCTCAATCATTTTTTGATTGATTAGGTTATCAATCTCGTTGTCGTCAATGAGCATTACTGCTCGGTATTTTTTCGAAACCATAGGGTTTTTCGTGTTAGAAGTTTCTAAATTTAGAAGGATTAAGTTGGTTTTCCAAACAAGGTTATAAATCAAATTTAATTCCTTGTGCCAGCGGCAAACTATCCCCAAAATTGATTGTATTGGTCTGCCTGCGCATATATACCTTCCACGCGTCAGACCCAGACTCCCGGCCTCCACCGGTTTCTTTTTCCCCACCAAACGCCCCACCAATCTCTGCGCCAGAAGTGCCAATATTTACATTGGCTATGCCGCAATCTGAACCTGCATGCGACAGGAATTTCTCCATGTCTTGCAACCGGGATGTCATAATTGCAGAGGACAACCCTTGTTTCACCCCATTTTGTAGCGCAATGGCCTCTTCAATAGTCTTGTATTTAATTAAATACAAAATGGGTGCAAATGTTTCTGTCTGAACAATTTCAAAATGATTTTTTACCTCCGCAATGGCAGGCTTAACATAGCACCCCGACTCGTATCCTTTTCCATTCAGCAATCCACCAGAAACAAGGAATTGGCCACCTTCACTTTTAATTTTTGATAAGGCATTCTTATAAGCCTTCACGGCAAGTTTATCAATGACAGGCCCAACGTGATTGTGCTGATCCAACGGGTTACCAATTTTCAATTGGCCATAGGCTTTCTTTAACCTGTTTTTTACTTCGTCATAAACATTTTCATGGACGATCAATCTTCGCGAGCTGGTACACCGTTGGCCAGCGGTTCCCACGGCACCAAAAACGGCACCGATTATAGCCATATCCATATTTGCATTTTCAGTAATGATGATGGCATTGTTACCCCCCAATTCCAAAAGTACGCGGCCCAAACGGGCGCTCACAGTCTGACCTACCGCCTTGCCCATTCTTACTGAACCTGTGGCAGAAACCATTGCAATATTTTCTTCCGCGCACATTAATTGACCGACTTTGTGATCGCCATTAATTATACAAGACACGCCTTCTGGCACATTATTTCTTTCAAAAACTTCCGTTACAATATTTTGACAAGCAATGCCGCATAGCGGAGTTTTCTCTGAAGGCTTCCAGATGCACGCATCTCCGCAAACCCAAGCCACCATCGCATTCCAACTCCACACGGCAACCGGAAAATTGAAAGCCGAAATAACACCGACAATTCCGAGTGGATGATATTGCTCATACATGCGGTGCAGCGGCCGTTCAGAATGCATGGTGAGCCCATTCAGTTGGCGTGAGAGACCCACTGCAAAATCACAGATGTCGATCATTTCTTGAACCTCACCCAAACCTTCTTGATACGACTTGCCCATTTCATACGAAACCAGTTTTCCTAAAAAATCTTTTTGCTCGCGCAAAGCCTCCCCAATCTGCCGAACTACTTCGCCTCGTTTTGGTGCAGGAACCATTCGCCACTCGACAAATGCATTTTGAGCTTGAGCTAACACTTTTTCAAATGATTTCTCATTGCTGGCTTCTACCCGCCCGATTAGCTTACCGTCTGCGGGTGAATAAGAATCGATATAACCGGCAGAGGATTTAATCCATTTGCTTCCGGTTGAACTTCCAAGGTTGGATTTTTTTACATTGAGCGATTGGAGTGCTGTCTTGATGCCGAAGTCTTTCATTGGTTGATAATTTTATTTTTATGATTTATTGAAATTCCCATACAGATGATCATGCCGTTGGATCTAACCTTGCTGCTGGCCATTTCATCCTCTTTGGATTTTACGGTGAAAGGAATTGCAAACTTAGTTGAAATTGACCATAGATAACACGGGTTCGGACGATAAATACAAAGCGAAGCGCGTACATTCGTTACAATACCTTCATCGCTATTTTATAAAGCGCAATCATCGACTCAATATCGTCCTTATGCACTTTCTCGTGAGGCGTGTGAGCTCCATACTCTGGGGCACCTACAAAACACCAATCCATAGGAAGCGCACCGCGCTGAAGTTCTCCGCCATCACTAGAGCCTGAACCCTCCACTTCAAGTTGGAAAGGGATTTTACTCTTTAGCGCGATGGAAAGGATTTTATCCACAAAACTTCGTCTTGGGATATTCCGGTCACGTAAAGAGATGGCCACTCCTTTTCCATGTTCTACACCATCAGATACCCAGGTGATATCAGAGATCAACGCTTGTTTTATTTTCCATTTGTTATGAATGTAATTGCTCAGGTAGCCGACAGAGCCTCCGCCATGTTCTTCCCAACAACTAAAAACAATCACTCCATCTTTCAAAGTTTCAGCTACTTTCAAGGCATTATAAATACCAAGTCGATTGTCAAGGTAAGGGGTTTGAATAAACTCTTTTGTCTCACGAAAATCAATTTTATAAGTAAGTGTTGTGCCTCGCTCAATGGCTCTTCCAAATTGGTAAAAGGAATGGTCTTCCCTATCGTATTCCAGTTCACACTCGATTGGCCCAAGGGAATCGTGCCCTACTAATTTCGTTCCGGCTTCCGCATCCGGACTACCGATAGAAGCTAATTGGTTAAAATACCGAACGGTAAAACCCACCGTATCCATGTGCGCGAAAATAGCGGTCCGTGGCTTACCAAATTTTAAAATTAAACAATCCTGAAAGCCTTCTCCTTCAATAATTTCTGGTTCAGTAAGCCAGTGCTTCTTTTCTTTCTTGATGTACTTCAATAAAAATTCTTTCAAGGAAACCTCTTGCCCCGAAGGTGCATGAATTTCGCATAGTTGTTTCAACAAGTGAAATTCGTCTTTATGCTTTTTAGTATTTTTCAAGGATTTGCGGGTTGACACTTTTATTGCTTAAATTTTCACAAATTTAATTTTTAAAACTGACTTGCACGTGCTGCTGAACCGATTTGTCAATGACTGAAGAAATCCTAAAGGCTATACCCGTTTTTCTTTCGAGTATGCTCAAATTTATTTTGGGCCCACTGGAAGGCTATAAATTTCATCTTCATTTCATCACCACAGTACTTGCTACGGTTAGCGGAATGATGTTTAGTGTAGCCGCATTTACTTTCTTTGGTGAGTGGTTAAGGCAAGTTTTATTGAAAAGGTTTTTTCACAAGAAAAATGAAGGTCTTGTTCCCAATAAAAAGTCAAACCGCTTAAGCTGGATTATTGCAAAATACGGATTAGGCGGCATCGCTTTTCTAACCCCCGTTTTTCTAACCCCCATTGCAGGTACTATTCTCGCTGTGAGTTTAAGCCCTTCTAAGAAAAAGATTTTAGCCTATATGTTCCTCAGCGCTGTGTTTTGGGCGCTGGTATTTACATCTATTACATACATCGTAGGTCCTGAAATATTGAAATGGTTTAAACTGTAGATTTGTCTTCATAATAACAACAATTGTTTACCCTCCTTGGCCGCGTGGCCATGCCCGAAATACTGAAGTAGCTCTTGACCGTACGTTTTATTCCTGCAGCAAATAATTTTGGTAAAGAAAAGTGATCACTGTGTTCAAAGTGATGTGAGGTGGTTCGGTTTAGCCGGGCACTTTTTATGTTTAGTAGAGTAACAGGTTTTTCCTTAATAAGGTAGCATTATATCTCACGTCATCAAGATAAGCAGAAACAGGCTCTGCTGAAGAACAACCTGCCAAAAACACTATCTCGAAATGCAGGAGTGTCTTAAAACCTAAATCGATCTCCTTAAAATATTTCTCGCTTCAAAGTCTGAATTCAGATTCAAAGTACCCTCGAAAATACTGATGCATCGGTATAAGTTTTCATTGTTCAATCTCATAACTCATCTCGCCATCTTTTCCGTCTTTCAATTGAATGCCGATCCCTTTAAGGTCGTCACGGATTTTGTCGGAGAGGGCAAAGTTCTTATCCATGCGCACTTTTTTTCGCAATTCGATTAGCACGTTGATCGTCCCATCAAGTAAATTATTGTTCACACTTTTCTCTTCTTTCAGTCCAAGAGCCTCTTCCATAAAAGAGATGTAAGTAGCTTTGAATTTCTTAAAACCTTCTGCGTTGACTTCATTCAATAATTCTTTCTGACTTACCCAGGTATTTATTTGGGATGCCATTTCAAAAAGCACAGCAAGCGTTTTAGCGGTGTTGAAGTCATCGCTCATCGTTTGGTAGCACTGGTCGATTAAATCGGATAGATTTTTTTCTGCCTCCGTATTTATAGTAGAATTTCCAGAATGAGATAATGCCTTCACCAACGTTAGTGCATTGCTTAATTTTTTGTAACCTTTTTCTGCAGCAATAAGCGCTTCATTCGAAAAGTCAAGTGTGCTTGAGTAATGCGATTGTAACATAAAGAACCGCACCGTCATCGGGCTGTACCCTTTTTGTAAGAGCGCGTGGCTGCCCGAAAATAATTCGGAGGGCAGAAATGAATTGCCCGATGACTTGCTCATTTTTTGTCCGTTCACGGTAAGCATGTTGGAGTGTATCCAATATTTCACAGGGCTTTTTCCATTCGCTCCCGTAGCCTGCGCTATTTCGCATTCGTGGTGCGGAAATTTTAAATCCATTCCACCACCATGAAGATCGAAGGTTTCACCTAAATATTTTGTACTCATTACCGTACACTCGATGTGCCAACCTGGGAATCCTTCTCCCCAAGGCGAAGGCCATCGCATGATATGTTGTGGCGATGCTTTTTTCCAAAGGGCGAAATCAATCTTCTCACGCTTCTCATCCTGACTGTCAAGATCACGTCCACTTTCCATCAGGTCTTCAATATTTCGTCCCGATAAAATTCCGTAGTGATGCGATTGATTGTATTTTTTTACATCAAAATAGACTGAGCCATTTACTTCATATGCGAGGCCGAGGTCAATCAGTTTCTTTGTAATATTAATCTGCTCCACAATGTGCCCCGTGGCAGAAGGCTCAATGCTTGGTGGAAGTATATTGAATTGACGCGTGACCGTGTGAAAGTCTTCCGTGTAACGCTTCACGATCTCCATGGGCTCAAGTTGTTCGAGCTGGGCTTTCTTTCCGATTTTATCTTCTCCCTCATCCACATCGCCTTCCAGATGACCCACATCAGTGATATTGCGTACATAGCGCACTTTGTACCCCAAGAAGCGGAAGTAGCGCGACAAGATATCGAAGGTGAGAAAGGTTCGCACGTTGCCCAGGTGGACATAATTATATACGGTTGGCCCGCACACATACATGCCCACAAAGCCAGGCACAATCGTTTCAAATTTTTCTTTTTCCCCCGAAAGGGAGTTCGAAAGATGGATAGGATATTTTTCGTAGAGTTTCATGCGGTAGAAAGACCCCAAAATTAACATTTATGTTGAAAGAAATTCCATTTTGTGAACTAAGGAGACAGGGCAAACGCATAATAATTCTTGCGTTTTTACCTATTTGGATCGCTCTTCCTTGAGCCTATTTGGAAATGAATCCAAGAGCCGTAGGCTCGGCCAATCCCGTAATGGAATTTATTCCATTGATGAGGAGGAGTAAAGCGGAGAGAGCCGTAGGCTCGGAAAATATTGCAAAAGATATGGCTCGTGCCTACGGCACTAAGGCGTGGATTGCATGCTTGGCACCACGGATTGAAGTTCGTGGTTACAAAATGAGGCGAGCCTATGGCTCTACCTTTCGGATCAAATTCCACGTCAAGTATCCTTTCCTGCCTCAGAGACGATACGCTAACTATCTTTCATCGTCACTAAAAATAGAAAGATACCTCATAATCCAGTGAGGGCACAAGTGGAGATACTTGCTCCAGTTGGGGGAGAAGAATTCCATTTTTCCAAATGAAATACATCTTGTCTTTTTATTTTTTGAAAGCGTTTATTTGAATGTCAAAGCTGTCCTTAACTACAAGAATATGAGTGCATAAAAATAAAAATTGGCAATGTCAGTTTATCGAAAAAAGGCCTATTCTAAGTCCTGCAAAAGTTTGGTATTTAAAAAAATGTAGATATTTGGGGTCTTTGAAGTTAAAAAAATAAGCGATGTCGAAGAATTTAGTGATCGTAGAGTCTCCCGCGAAAGCGAAAACAATTGAAGGTTACCTGGGTAAAGATTACAAGGTGGCATCTAGCATGGGCCACATCCGTGACTTAGCCAAAGGCAATGGGGCCATTGATGTCGAAAATAACTTTGAGCCTACCTACGAGGTTTCAGCCGACAAGAAAGACGTGATCAAAAACTTGAAAGCACTTTCCAAGGCCGCTGAAATGGTTTACCTCGCTTCCGATGAAGACCGTGAAGGAGAAGCCATCTCATGGCATTTAAAGGAAGTGCTTGATCTCAACGATAAAAAAACAAGGCGAATCGTTTTTACAGAGATCACGAAGAACGCGATTCTTAATGCGATAAAAAACCCACGCGGTATCGATATTGATTTGGTGAATGCCCAACAGGCAAGACGTTTATTGGATCGTCTTGTTGGTTTTGAGTTGTCACCCATTCTTTGGAAAAAAATAAAAACTGGATTGTCGGCTGGCCGGGTACAGAGTGTAGCCGTGCGTTTGGTCGTGGAGCGCGAACGTGAAATTGAAAAATTTGACACGAAGTCTTCCTTTAAAGTTTCCGCTATTTTTGATTTAGGAAAAGGAAAGCAGTTGGTCGCTGATCTGCCTGAAAAATTTGAAACTGAAGAAGAGGCGCTTAAATTTTTAGAATCGTGTAAAGGGGCGAAGTTCAGCATTGGCGACTTGCAAAAGAAACCGGCCAAGAAATCGCCTGCGCCACCATTTACTACGTCTACCTTACAACAGGAAGCAGGAAGGAAATTGGGTTTTTCTGTATTGCAGACGATGGTGGTCGCACAGAAACTTTACGAGGCGGGAAAAATTTCTTACATGCGAACTGACTCATTGAATTTGTCGGACGAGGCAACCGCAGGGGCTACGGCACAAATTAATTCTGCCTACGGAAAAGAGTTCGTGCATGTGCGAAAATTCAAAACCAAATCGGCCGGAGCCCAAGAGGCTCACGAAGCGATTCGCCCTACCGATTTTTCTTTGATGGATCCGGGGGGCGATCGCAATGCACAACGCCTTTATGATTTAATCTGGAAGCGCGCCATCGCCTCGCAAATGGCCGATGCCGAACTGGAGCGAACCACAGCAGTCATCAACATATCCACCAATCCACGCACACTTACCGCACAAGGTGAGGTGATAAAATTCGAAGGTTTTTTGAAAGTCTATTTTGAATCGAAGGATGATGAGGATGATGAAGAAAGCGGAAAAGTGTTGCCACCACTGACGGTAGGTCAAAATCTTGACCTGGACCAACTCACCGCCACACAGACTTTCTCGCGACATCCCGCTCGCTATACGGAAGCAAGTTTGGTGAAAAAATTAGAAGAGCTGGGCATCGGGCGTCCTTCTACGTATGCACCAACAATATCTACCGTACAGAAGCGCGGCTATGTGGTGAAAGAAGCACGGGAGGGCGTGGAGCGAAAATATCAAGTCCACCATCTTAAGCAAGATAAAATTGCTTCGCGTAGCGAAACGGAAATTACGGGGGCAGAAAAAAATAAATTGTTCCCCACCAACACCGCGATGATCGTTAATGATTTTTTGGTGGAACATTTTCCAGATATTACTAACTATTCATTCACCGCTGAGATTGAGCAGGAGTTTGATGAAATCGCCAGCGGAAAACTGAAGTGGCAAAAGATGTTGGATGGTTTTTATAAACCTTTTCATAAAACCGTAACTGCCACAGAATTGGTAGAGCGCTCTTCGGTACAAAATAAAAGCCGTGAGTTGGGGGTTGACCCGAAGTCCGGAAAAAATGTGTACGTGAAGCTTGGCAAGTTTGGTGCCTATGTTCAGGTGGGAGAGAACCCAGACGACAATGGCGGAGAGAAACCAAAGTTCGCCAGCCTGCGCACCGGTCAGTTTATTGAGAACATAAAACTGGAAGATGCACTGGAGTTGATGAAGATGCCACGCGACCTAGGCACGTTTGAAGACTTGCCGGTAGTGGCCAACATTGGGCGGTTCGGGCCGTATGTGCTACACAACAAAAAATTTGTTTCCATACCAAAGGGTGAAGATCCTTATACGATTGCACCGGATCGTGCGGTAGAATTAATTGAAGCGAAACGCGTTGCCGATGCCAATAAAACGATAAAGTTGTTCGATGAAAATCCAGAAATCCAGATTTTGAACGGACGCTTCGGCCCTTACATCAAAGCGGGAAAGAAGAACGTAAAAATCCCGAAAGGCAAAGAGCCGGCTGAACTTACCCTCGAAGAATGTGTCACCCTTGCGGCCAATGCTCCCGAGAAGAAAGGGAGATTTGGCGGTGGGAGGAAGAAGAAAGCATAACCTATCCCTATTTTTGGTTTACTGTGAATCTTCGTGGCTTCGAGTCTTGGTGACCGATTTAGGCTTGTGTTGCCACTAAATCACAAAGACACTAAGTTATTTCTTCTTAGCAATTGCCATTTCTTTTGGTGAAACCAATATCCATTGAATTCAATCGAATTCGGGAATTGAGAAGTTAAAAAACTTTCAACCTAACGCTTGATCAGACAAGGAATGGTTATATTTTTGGCGCGCAAGTTAAAATTATACCCTATCTGATGAAAAAAATACATTTATTCGCAATTTGCTCCTTTATTTTAATCTTGTTTTCCTTTCAAGATGGCTTTTCACAGTCAACGACTGTAGATTCTGGGGCTACCGCATGGATGCTTACCTCAACTACGTTGGTGCTCCTAATGATACCCGGTTTGGCCATGTTTTATGGAGGACTTGTAAGAACAAAAAATGTGCTGGGCACAATGATGCACAGTTTTGCCGCTATGGGCATTATGACCTTGCTTTGGGTGATCTGCGGATACAGCATGGCCTTTGGTCCCAATGTTTTGGGTGGATGGTTCGGTTGGAATTCGGCTAATTTTTTATTGCGCGGCATTGACGAATCTGTTTCCAACGGAATCCCAGAATATGTTTTCGCTATGTTTCAAGCCAAGTTTGCTATTATCACGCCAGCACTGATCGCGGGTGCGATAGCCGAACGCATTTCATTTAAAGGCTACTGTATATTTATAGGTTTGTGGGGTATTGTTATTTATAATCCCTTGTGCCACTGGGTGTGGGCATCAGACGGTTTTCTTTTTAACCTTGGCGCAAAAGGGGCTATTGATTTTGCCGGAGGCACGGTTGTTCATATCTCTGCCGGAGTGAGCGGACTGGTTGCAGCACTCTATTTGGGCGGACGAAAATCCTTTAAACATTTGCAAATCCGGCCTAACAATTTGGTAATGACACTTATTGGCGCAGGGCTTTTGTGGGTAGGTTGGTTTGGTTTCAATGCAGGAAGTAGTTTAACAAGCGGCCTTACGAGTGCTCAGGCAATCACCGTTACCCAAGTGGCTGCAGCTGCGGGTGCTATTGCCTGGGTAATCATTGAAGCCTTTCATCAAGGTAAAGCAACTGCATTAGGATTTGTATCTGGTGTATTGGCTGGTCTAGTGGCTATCACACCGGCTGCAGGAGTGGTACAGCCCGGAGGCGCAATTATGCTAGGTATCCTTGCTTCCTTGTTTTGTTACTACGCCATTCTTTTGAAAAACAGACTGGGCTATGACGATACGCTGGATGCTTTTGGAATCCATGGAGTGGGTGGAATTGTCGGTGCTATCTGCCTGACCTTTTTTATCCGCGAAAGCTGGATGAGAGAAGCGGCTACAGCTGCCGATGGCAGTTGGACGATGTGGCAACAATTAGGTGTTCAATTATCAGCCGTGGGCGTGGCCATTGCCTATGCAGCAGTTGGCACCTGGTTGATTTTGTTTTTACTCGACAAGGTAGTGACGCTCCGGTCAACAGATGAAGCCGAGATGAAAGGATTAGATAACTTCTATCATGGCGAAAGAGGGTATGGTATGATCAACCCGAATTGATAAACATTAAATTTTAAATGTTGAATTTTGAATTTTTAAATTGACTCCACTCAAATGAAACTCATCATCGCCATTATAAGAGAAAACCAACTCGACCAGGTGCGCATCGCCCTCGTTGAAGCGGGCATTTCAAGAATCACAGTGAATAATGTGTCGGGCCATGGAAGGCAATTGCAACAGGAAGAAATTTATCGGGGCCAGCGGGTGGTGCCCAACCTTGTTCCTAATATACGCCTTGAAATTGCGGTGAACGATGATTTTGTGAAACCCACCGTTGACACGATCCTAAAAGCCTCCACACCCAATGAAAGTGGTATGATTGGAAGCGGAAAAATATTTGTGCTTCCGTTAGAAGAGGTAGTACGTTTGCGTACCGGTGAAACGGGACCGGATGCGATTTAGGTTTTCGCAGAGGCATTCCACACGCTTAAGGGTGTAGAATGCCATTGGTTACTCCACATATAAATATATCGATACCGGCTGCATTTTTTCATATCTTTTCCATAAGATAAATATTTAAAAAACCTTTGCGCCTGAAAGACCCGATATTGACATGCTACCAATCGGACAAACCCCAAAAGGGTTGTACCAAACTTTTTGACCTTCTCTTCCAGAACCATACTCGCGAACAGGCACAAAGATTTCCTACGAAGTTAATTCTTTGTCATTCAACTTTTTGTTCTGCTCCAGTATTCTTACTCGCGATGACGCCAAGTTATTAGTTATGTGTAACATTATAAAATTAAATTACTTAACGAACAGGATTTATGTAAAGTTTTAAACGTCATTGCGAACACCTGAGATGGACTTGTGCGGTTGCTTGAAGTCCGTCCGACAGGTTCCATCCAGGCGGGCAATCTCCTTCTTCGATAGGGGATCGCTTCGCCCTTCCCGCCTTCCAAGCTCGAGCTCGCGATGACGTTAATTATTAGTTTGTAATAACATCAAAGAGTTTATACTACTTACCAATAAAATAATCTCTTTTTCTAAAAATGCTGGTTAAATCATTCAGGTTCAATAAAATAAGTTCGTTCTGGTTAGTTGCCACAAGCTTGCCTTTGTCGATTGGAAAAATCGTTAAGGGATAATTTCGTTGTGCAATATCTTGAATCACAATTTTCATGATCGGCTTTTGCTTCACAAGGCTATCGTAGCTTTTGGCTTGTTGCGTATCTAAGATTTTTTCAGCGCGTAATTGAAAGAGCGCATCCATGAATAAATCCAACTTGGTAGTGTCGGTGTTGATGCCTTCTATGCTAAAATACTTTCCAGAAAAAGAGGCTTTGAAATTTTGTTTGGCGTCTGAAGGGAAAGTTACGTCAAGGCTTTTGATATTTTGCCAGTTGAAGTTAAAGACCTGTTTGTTGCGCCAGTCGTTGGTGGGCAACTCAAAGACAGAAGCCACAAATACCCGATAGCCGGGTATCGCCACCACATAAGGCTTGCCATCCTTTCCTTGAAAATAGGTTTCTGTTTTTTGTGAATTACCGTCTACCCAAAACTCTTTCGCTAGAATGCCCGTTTCAAAGTAGGAAACCTTGACTCCGTTTTTGGTAATTTCTTTTTGCAAAGAATCTTGTTGATTGGCTGCCACTGGCCGCTTGGCAATGGTTTGTTTCAGTGTGGCGAAAAGCACGGTAATCATTTGGTTGTCCGCTTCATAGTGGTCGTTAACTAACCATTTTGTTCCATCGAATTTCAATTCAGTTTTTCCTCTTGGCGATTCGAGGATTACCTGATCAACTTTGTCGAGGTTTTCAATTTGAAACAACGCTTTGTTTACGGAAGACCCTGACTTTGTATTCGTAAAAACAAAAAGTAGTATCGTGAGGGAAATAATCCCCGCCAGGGAAATCAAAAGCCGTATGTTTTTCTTCCGCTGCATTTTAGAAACGAGAATATTTCAATTTGCGTAAATAAGTCCGTACAATTCCAAAAATTAATAGCACTACAAGCGGTAAACCGATATTTAAAATTTGCCAAAAACTCCGTTCATTTTTTATTTTCTGTTTATCCAAGGGGCGGATTTTCACTTCTTTGTTTCGCGCGTTGATCAAGCCGCCTTCATCGGTAAGGTAAGCGACCATGTTCAAAAGTAAATCCTGGTTGGCAAACGTGTATTTCGAAATCGGGTCGAAGCCAAGCGGCTGGGGTTTTCCATCGCGTGGATTGACATCGTTTCGGGCCAAGTCACCATCGGCAATCACTATAATTTTAGTTGGTTTACTTTTATCTAGAAAGCCGATCGTATCCACGCCCTCAGGAGCAAAACGATTTTTGTATAATGAAGTGAACGTTCCTTCCAATAAATAAGCGATCGGAATTTTGCCTTCATTGAATGCTTCGTCTTTTAATTGCCTTCGCAATTCATCAACA
Organism: Cytophagales bacterium; assembly: GCA_027317105.1. Lineage (GTDB taxonomy): Bacteria > Bacteroidota > Bacteroidia > Cytophagales > Cyclobacteriaceae > ELB16-189. The sequence continues at coordinate 268 of DAHVFH010000214.1, read as the reverse complement.
CCTACTTTTACGGGAGCCGTCATCTTGCGTGAGTACGGTGAAGAAAACAGGAGTGGGGTTTTCTTTACACCCACGGCTTTCACGGTGTCGATACTGCTGACAAATTTTGTGATGGAAGCATCGAGGTTTCGGGTGATCGGGTGATCGGCATATTGATTTATCAAAGGAAAGAACGGCCAATCCATTTGCATAATTTTTGGGTGGCCATCTGTTTGGCCGACTACAATTGGGTATTTTCCCGAAACGCGGTCTTCAATTAAATTAGGAT
>DAHVFH010000157.1 GCA_027317105.1 Cytophagales bacterium | reverse complement strand
CAAAAAAATTTATAACATCCTGAAAACCAAATACCAACCTTTCACGAAACGAAAATCTGTAGTACACAGACTGAAACTAGAAAAAATAGAACCTCCTCAAACACAGCTACTTCTGACCGGATAGCTGCAATGTGGGTTAATGGGTTGTGGACAAGCGCAGGTGAGAACCGAAAAAGCAGTTGGAAATCTACCGGCATTCATGACAGTATTATATTCGTTTATCCACTTGGCCGCTCATCGAGCTTGCAAGAAAAGAGATGAATATCTTTACCAAGACCAACGTGGTATACTGCCAAACCTGATCAGCGAATGACCAGTAGCGAAATAGTGAATCTCTTTAGAATACAACATTGGTTTAATGATGACAAAAACAATTTCTCAGACTTCATTGAAAATCAGCATAAACTCAAAAGCCTTAGACACATCGCTAGCCCATTGACATCCGCTATTTTTTATCCAAGGAAATAGCCAAACTCAAGGCCTTCGCCTTATAGGCGAAGGTAGTTTAGTAGGGGAATCGCCTCCTCCATGGATTTAATAATTTGCTGCAACGAAGCCTTCGAACTTTGACTGAAATAGGAGGCCGCATAATAGGTAATCCAGCTTTCCTTATTGTGTGGGTCTCGCCTAACTTCTTCGCTCCAGGCTTTGGCTTGCTGACTGTACCATTCGAGAGGCTTAAGCTCAAGTGTTTTGGGAAGGATTTTTTCAGGTGCGATTGACCATCCCATCAATGGCAAAAGCAAAAATAACAGCGTGATTCGTTTCATTGGTTTCAAGTTAGTACTCAGTACACTTGAAATATGAAAACGTTTCAAAACCCGATAATATTTAAGGAATTTTCTGAAAAGGATTAGAAATCATCTGCGAAGAACAATAAACAAGTGGCGATTAACTATTCTCAATACGCGCGCTCCACGGAACCTGAGCCGTAAACTTTTTTGTTGACTTCTTTCGTATTGCCTTTGTGCTTCACCGTGCCGCTTCCAAGAACGGTGGCCTCGAGTTTATTCGATACCGTAACCTCACAGTTGCCAGAACCACTCACTTTCACTTTTGCCGTTTCCAATTCGCAGGCATAGGCATCCAAGTTTCCGCTGCCACTGAGGTAAATTTCATTGGTGGTAGCATACCCTTTCAAGGCGATACTTCCAGAACCACTTATTTCACTTTTAACGTTATTTCCTTTGATGTCAAGGTCAATGCTTCCAGTGCCCGAAACGGCAAGGCTTAGATAGTCAGATGCAATGGAGTTTTCAGAAACAATTTTTCCGCCACTGTTCACTTGCAATTCGCTAATATTTTTTACGTTTACCATCACTTTCATCACCGCTTTCAATTTGATGTCGTCAATCTTCGACCAAATGCTCTTGTTGGGCACATCGGGTTTGCGCTCCACATTGATCATCAGCACTCCGGTTTCTACAAAAATTTTGGTCAAGGCGAAAATGTCTGGATCTGCTTCTACGTTCACTTCCTGCTTATTGGTCTGTTTCAGGTAGACCGTGTAATTCGAATTCACATAGATGCTTTTGAACTCTGGGAGTTCCAATGTTTTTTTTGTGGGCTGGGCAAAGGCGATGGAGGCGGCTGACAGTAAAAGAAGGGACAACACGATAAGAACTAAAAGGAAATTGATTTTTCTCATGGGTATAATTGGTTGAATCCCAGAAATTTAAATACGTTTAGGCATAAAGTAAGTTGAGATTCGACAGAATAGCAAGGGTAACGCCAAAAAGTTTCAAAAAACGGTTGAATCACTTCCTTGGTTTTCGGAAAATGAGCCTAAAGATCACCATGAAGGCTACCAACCCTATGCATAGCATCAACAAAACTGAGGGGGTTACTAATTCTACTCCGTTCATATTTAAAATCGTATTCGAGCCTGTAATTTAACATCATTCTTGGTATCTCCCGCTATCGTATCACCTCCCGAACCGATTACTGTCCTATCAGTATAATGAGTCTTGGACCACCTCAGCCACAAATCTGTCTTGCTGTTGACTCGGTACTGCAAGAGAAGATAATTACGGATTCCCTTCCCAAAATAGGCCGGAAAAGTAAAGTTTAGCCAGGCATCCTGCTCATACACATAGAGTCGGTTGTCATAATCATCCGTGTCGAAAAGGGCATAGCGTCCGGAAACAGAAAACCGACCAAAAGTGTAGCTGATATCTTGTAGGAGCACCATCCCGCGGGTGGTGTTGCCTGCTAACGAATAGCCACTGAATTGGGCCCTTGATCGGAAAGTCAACTGTGGACTTGCCGCATAGTCGCAGTTGATCCAATAGCTTCGTTTTATCCCATTGTCCGTTAAGTAAAAATTATTGGCAATTCCGGTGTTCCGTTGTTTCGATTCTTCGCGCGCTTGTAAAAACAAAGAGACAGTTTTGGAGGGTTTGTAATTAAACCTCACTAACCATTCGCTTCCGTAAGAAGGTGAATAACTTCGATACTTTAGCCAGGGAAAAGAAAACAAGTCGAAGTAACCCGTGAATGAATATTTTTTAGTGAACGAATATTTCCAACCCCAATAGATACCCGTTTCATTTTGAGGTACTGAATTTTCTGCGATGGCATTGCTGTAAAAGCTGTGGAAATTCTTATCGTATTTTCGATACAACAATGACACATCCAATTTTGGAGTTAGGCTTGCCAGTAGCCCAGCAACCAAACCTCTTCCATTATTGATCGTTTGGGTGAACTCACTAAAAAAGGAAAAGTTGCTAAAATTGTAGTTGAGATACGCACCAGCATTTGTGTTTCTGTCTCCGTTAAAATAGAATCCATTATAAACAGAGGGTGTGCGTTGTAGTGAAGTATTAAATTGGGTGTGATGAACAATAACCCCCAAGTCCAACGATTGTTTTTTGAACTGTAGGATTCCTGCCACATTGGACTCGGTAATGGAATTTCGATTCGCCAGTTCTGCGGTTGTGCGGTGAAGCCCGGTATAGCTGAAGGAAGATAAATAGTCAGCGGTGGTGGCGAGTGTGTCTTGCTGCACAGAACCATCGCGACCACGTAAGGATGCTAGTGAATGGAGAGTAAGATATTTCGTCAAAACGTAGGAGACGGCTGCGCCCCGAAAATACCCGGCTTCGTAAATAGAGGTATACGGGCTAAAACCAATATTCGCTCTTCGCATGGTAGTCACTGCTTCTCCATTTTTGCCAATGCCAAATGCCGAACCCAATGTGATGCCTTGACCAAACTGCGCCTGAAAGTCGCCTATGATCAGGTTCTTTAATTTTCCTTTGTTTAATGTTTGCAAATGGAAAGAGAGGTAATCAAAACCATAATATTTCTTTGCAGGATTCCACGAAATGGTTTCTCCGGCATCCTTTTTTACCGTAAAGCCCAAGCTAAAATCTCCGGCCTTGCTGGTGCGGAAGCGCGCATAGAATTTATCGGGCGTACCCGCATACCGTGTGGAGGGTGAGGCATTTTCGGTATAGCCTTTTTGTTGTTCCAATGTTTTTCCCCAGCGTAATAAAAGGTAATTATTTTGCTCATTGACCACGCGCCTTAAAATACTGTGATTGATCGATCGTGTGGGGTCAGGTACGGTTAGAAATGGAACGACTTTTGAAAAGGTGTCCCTATCGAAAATAGTTTGCAGTTCATAGACAGAAATGAATGGCCCGGATTGCTGGCGGTATTTTACCAACAGGTTGATCTGTTCTTGACTGAGGATGTAAAGCGATCGGAGTTGTTCTTCGGTAACTACATTTAAGTTGAGCGGATTGGAAATAAGTTGAAGATAATTTTCGTAAAGATCTTGATAATCGAGATCAAGATCTTGAGCGGCAAAGATTTCATCCACCAAATTGGCGGGGTTAATATCCTTTCGGGGAATATCTTGAGAATACAATTGGCAAGCGCATTCAAGTGCAAGGACGATGAAGAAAAGCCCTTTCATTTTTTGTTTTGTAACCCGATTAAATAAATAGCGGATGCCTGGTGAGCCGTGCCGATGCGCTGCCCCAACCGAATGGCATAATCAAACTTTAGCTTTTTCTTCTGCACGCCTAATCCGAAATAAGCAGCATTTGGATTCAGGTTGAATCCGGTTCGAAAGAATACTTTTTTATAGAGAGTATATTCAATACCGGTTCTCCAGGCGGCATTATAGTCAATGTCTTTGCCTATTTCAGTCGCCACAAACACTTTTTCTGAGGGACGGAAACCTAGGCCTGCTACAAGTTTTGTGGGAAGGTATTCGCCATTGATACTTTGAAGTTTAGACTGCGTGAGGTTGGTAATATAGGCTCCGATTGAAATTTGAGAGGTGATCTGTGTGATGCCACCAAAGTCGACACTCATGGCTGTGCTTACCCCGAGCCCTTCAGCGCGGTATTGAACATAATTAAGTTTTATGCCCAGGGCGGTATTGCCAATTTGATTTCCAAATCCGAGTGAAGCGATATGCTCATTGTAAATATCATCGCCAAATCGAAAAATCCCCAAACCAAATGATCCGACTTTTGTTGGCGCAGAAATGGATACAGCCATGCGGTCTGCTCCAACTAGCGCGGGCTTAGCTTCGTATCCAAATGAGGCATTAAATTCTTTTACTTTGCCTAGCCCACCTATGTTGTTAAAGAGTGACCATTCATCGGTCATCGTTGCCGAAGCGAAACCCATGCCTGCCGCCCGTCCGCCCATTAGTGTGGAAGTACTCTGTGCATTTGTTATTTTCGCAAACAGAATAAACAATACCAGAAAGTACTCTCTCATCGCAATGGTTTTTAAAGTAGTGTTAGGAAGTCAACCACCTGCGCACAAGAATGAATGAGGCATTAAAGCACGGAAGCATGGAACTGACTTCCGTTCGGTTTAGGTAGTTAAAGATAATTAAAATGAATAAATATCTTACCGCGTTATTGGTTTTAATGATTTTTCATAACGCTTTCGGTCAGGATATTGTAAAAGAATACTATGCAACAGGGGAACTTAGGGCATTTGGTAGACTGGTTAAGGGAACAAAGGATGGCGAGTGGGTTTTTTATTATCCTTCCGGAAAAAAGAACTCAATTGAAAATTATAGCGGTGGAAAACTAAATGGGGACGTCATTTATTTTTATCCCACCGAAGCTGTACAAGGGCGTGAAACCTGGCTTCATGGGATACTGCAAGATTCTGCCTGGTACTTTCATCCAAATGGAAGACTTAAAAGAAAAGGTGTCTTTGAGAATGGCCAGTATGCCGGTGTTTGGAAGCACTTTTATGCGAATGAAAAGCTGGAACGAATTCTCACCTATAAAGATGGGCTGCCAGAAGGTAATACATTTGTGTATAACGATAAAGGTCTCTTAATTCAATCGGGTAGTTATCATTTCGGTTTGGAAGAGGGTGAATGGAGATTTTATAAGGAGGATGGAGAACTTCAATTTTTCGGATTCTATCATGGCGGCAAACCAATTGGAAGGTGGTATGAAATGAAAAAAGGAAAGCAGAAAATTTACAAGAAATACTAAGTTAAAACTCTTTGCCAATGCTTAAAAAAAAACCGCGATGGTTCTGATTGGTAATGGTGTATTCTGCTCTGATGACAAGATCATTTACGGTTACAAAATCAAGGCCACAACCCCAGCTACCAATCAGGGTATTGGTGAACCGCGTATTTATTGGCTGGGGTTGATAGTCGACATAGTATTGATAATTTTGCGCATAACCCCAGTCGCTATAGGTTTTTAAATAAACCGAAAGGGGAAAGTATCGTAATTGTTCTTTGCGTAGGCCATAGAGATCCCAAACCTTATAGAAAATCCTTTTTTTCAAAGTAGTTTTGTTAAGGCCAAACCAAGGTGCTTCAATCACATACGTTTCAAATCCCCGCACCAGTTGCCTTCGATAACCCAACGCACTGTACAAGGCATAAGGTTGCGAAGTAGGATTAGAAAAATAGCCTGCCGTATAATTCGATAGGAAAAAATTGTTTTTTAAATCAATATGCCGTGCATACGAAAGGCCCATATTTAGCATGTTCACAGCGCTACCAAAGCCTAATCCTATTTTTTGAATGTAACCCGCTACCTGATAACCGTGCAAAGGGTACAAAACAACATCACGATGCTCGGAGGTAAACGAATAATTGATTGCCCCGTATTGAAGCCGAAGCCGATTTTGGGCGAAATAATTTGGATTTAAAATGGCAATGGTATCTTTAATCTTTGTGCTTCGATAGCTGACCTCAAAAGAATGGGTTTCAAAGAAAGATTTTCGATAGAAGTAATTAAATGAAACACCTATTGTATATTTTAAGGGCTGGGTATACTTTAAATATTGTAAGATGTGTTCTTGCGTGAAATACGCTAAATTTTTTGGGTCGGAATAATCAAAATTAAAGGCGAGTCCTTGTTTTTGCTTTTTGTCGATATAAGGGATGCGGTAAGAAAGTTCAAATCGTTCAGTAAAGCCAAATTGAGCCGTCATTTGTAGGGTTTCATTCCTTCCCCGAAAATTATTCCGCCTCAGGTTTAAGCCATAGTTTACACGTCTAATATCATGGTTGTAATTGTACCACCACTCGCTGATGTTCCGATCAGAAAGTTCGAAGATGGGGATAGGGTAAATGTACCATCGTTCAGTAACTTCCACCAGAAGGTCGATCTGGTCGTTGGGCATTTCGATTGCGCGCACACCTACAGTATGAAAAAGTCGAAGATTGTAAATTTTCCGTTTGTCCCAAAGCAACTCCTTTTTGAGATTTTTTAGGCTGATCGTGTCGCCAGTTTTCAAGGTAAGTTCACGGGAAATGATTCGATCCTTAGTCACCTTATTGCCAATGATCAGGATTCTGTTTACGGTGAGTAAACGTGATGAATCTTTAGTACCTACAATCACTGTATCTCCTTGGCTATTTCCAAAAATTCCAAAAATTCCGAAAATCAACACCAACATGATAAAAGATTAAGGAATATTGGTTATGACTTAGGGTGTGCCCACTATTTCAGGGGTAGATTTTCTGTAGGATCGTATTAATACAATTACACCTACGATTATCAATGGGATGCTTAAAGCCTGCCCCATATTAATTGGCAATTTATCTTCAAAAGAGACTTGGTTTTCTTTAAGGAATTCAAAAGCCAGCCGTAAACTCCACAGCGCGATCATAAAAATCCCAAATATCCTTCCGTCAGGAAGATTGGTTTTATAGCGCGACCAGTACCAAAATAGAAATAGAAATAAAATGAGGTATGAAACGGATTCATACAATTGAGCCGGATGCCGTGAAATGCCAAAGGTGCGCACGCGGGCCGCAAAAGTTCCGTCTCGCTCTTTTACCAGATCGTATTTCAAGGTTTGCATGTTGGGCTCGTCCACAAATTCATTGAGTTGGGACAAATAGAATTTCACATCATTAAACAGAAAAGAGTTGGCCTGCTGCTGATTAATATCCTTTTTAAAAACAAGTTCAATATCAATAGGAACTCGGCCATTCTCACCGTTTGGTCGCTTTGTTTTTTTAATTTCTAAAAATTCAACTGGATTAGTTCCGTTTGGATTGCGCATAATGGATTCGCTTACGCGGCTGACGAAGACGACTCCTAGAGGATTATTAGTAGGCTTTCCTATGATTTCCGAATTAAAGAAGTTGCCCAACCGGATCAAAGCCGCGGTGAGGCAAACTAAAATCACTATTCGGTCTAGCACTTTCAGGTAATTTTGCCCAGGTTTTCTTTTGCGGCTGTAAATCCACAAGGCAATCAAAACCCCGATAGCACCACCATGACTTGCCAAACCCATAAAACCAGTGAAATGAATTGAGGTTAGCCATTCCCATGAAAAAGTGAAGGGCTTAGGAAATTCAAAAGGCAAAAACACACTTAATGGATCTAGCCAAAGCGTTTGAGGTTCATAAAAGATAATGTGCCCTAATCGAGCGCCCAATATCGCAGCTATCAGCATATAAATCGTAAGCGTGTCCACATCCGACTCCGGCTTTCCTTCTTTCCGATACATATAGTACAAAATCTGTTGGCAAACCAAAAAACCCAAGGCCCAAAACAGCCCATACCACCGCAACGTGACTGGGCCAAGCGTAACAATTTCAGAGCTGCCATTCCAAATGATGAAGTCAATCATACCTGATTTAGGATTTTAGATTTATAGATTTTTCGAGTTTCTCAGCCCCATGTGGATGCTGTTTTTTTTAATTTCAATCGGCAAAGATAATGCTTACGAGTGAACGACCAAGGCCTCTTATGGCTACGGAAGCTGATCAAGTTCTGCTAATTCTTCAACAAAACTGCCACTTAATATCGGAAACCGGCACCAGCTTCGCGGGTCAACATTCATGTCGTCAAAATGAAAAGATGGGGCAATTCGCTCACGCTTCCATTGATTGGCCGACCAAAGGCGGTAAAATTTCTTTATGTAATTTTTTAGAATTTCTCGATCTGGATGCTGATCCAAAAGGACTTTATAAACATCAATCGGATTTTTTCGGTCGCGAATAGCTAATTTTTCAATGGCCAATAGTAGGGAATAGGGCATTAAATCTTTTTCATCGGTTTGGGCACGTTCCTGGGGTCTCAATTCTGCAGTAGGCTGCAAATTGTTTACATAGGAAAGCCCTGAGTAGCCCAACTCACTTTCAGCCCATTTCATCCATTGAATAATAAAAGGCTTGTCCACACCAGCAATCGGAGCGAGACTCCCGCTCGTGTCGCCATCCATGGTGGCATAACCCACATCGCCTTCGCTGCGATTGGAGGTAGTAAGTAAAATGGATTGTTTCACATTGGCGAGTAGCCAGATAATGGGCGAGCGCGTCCTAGCTTGTATGTTCTGCTTTGCGATGTCATCGGTTTCCCAGGTCAACGCACGGCCCAACACCACTTCTATTTTCCTTTCATAAGAGTTGACTTCGTCATCAATGTTCCAACAATGAAATTTAGCGCCAATGGATTGAGCTAATTCTTGGGCAGCTGCCAATGTTGCTTTTGAAGAATTTTTTGTTGCTTGATAGGCACAGGTCAACAACATCCCCACCGCTTCCTTTTCGCTTTTTACCGAAGGTATTTTTAGCTGTTCACAAAATTTTTTCCAACCTAGTTCTTTCGATGCTCTTCTCACCATCTCCGCTACCAGCACGGCACAGCAAGAGGAGTCGGCACCACCACTAAGGCTCAAAACAAATCCTTTTGCTTTGCTTTTTCTTAAATAGTCGTAGAGGGCGAGGGAAGCTGCCCGGGCAAACACCTCGTTTTTTTCTTTGCGAACGGGATCAACAGTCGTTTTTAATGCTTCGTCAAAGGCGATGTCGCAGGCGAGCAGATTGAAGTTTTTGAATGAAAAACGTTCGTTGACGGCAATGGTTTTTCCTTGCTGTCCGATAATTATATCGCCATCATAAACCATCCTGCCAGCTTCATTGCCTAGATGATTCACAAACACGTAGGCACAATTTAAAATTTTAGATCCATCCATGACGACCTCTTTTTCGCGTAATTCACTTTTGCCAAAAGCGAAATGACTGGCGCTTGGATTAAGGATTAATTCGATGCCTTGTTCTTTTAGACGATACCCTGGACGCCTCTCCTTCAGCCAACTGTCTTCACAGATTTCAAAACCAGTTTTTATTCCATGGAGATTATAAACAAGATCACCCACCGAAATTTGATGACCTCCAATTTCAAATTGTTTGATTTCTGAAGGCTTCCAGGGATTGAACCACCTGGGCTCATAGTGCACACCATCGCGGGCAAGATTTTGCTTGAGGGTTATTCCTTTGATCTCTCCATCGTCAATGACCGCAACACCATTATAAGTGATGCCTTCGATCCGGATGGGTAGACCGATACACACGGAGATGTTTATACAATAGGGAAGAATCAAGAGAAGTTTCTGGAATGCCTTTTCACTAAGCCAGTCGCTAAGAAAAAGGTCTTCGCATCCATACCCTGTCAGGCACAATTCAGGAAAACACAAAATGTTTATGTTTTCAGCCTTCGCAGCCTCGATCGCCTCCAGCAGATTTGAAATGTTATTATTCCAATCAAAGGGAATTTGATTCAACGTGGCACCACCTATTTTGACTATTCGATTCAATATATTATTGCTTAACGCTCAATGGGTGGTGCAAAAGTATCAAAGCGCATGTAACACTTGTAGGAAAGTTACGCTATTTTTTGATGTAGGAAATAATTGTACAATCGGTTTTGTTTTTTTGGACAAAACCTTGGGTGAAAAATTAGTAATAATCTCATTGATTATGACGAGTTTTGTAATAGGACAGAAACCAAAATGATCTATGAATATGAAAGAGGTTACCGTGCAGGAATTAAAGAAATTATTGGAAACGAAGACGGATTTTCAATTCATTGATGTGCGTGAGCCACATGAATACGATATCTGTAATTTGGGGGCCGAATTAATTCCACAGGCTGAAATTCCTCATCAGGTGGACAAGATTTCGAAAGATAAGCAGGTGATAATCCATTGCCGTAGTGGGGCTCGTAGTGGTAACATGGTACAATGGTTGGAGAAAAATCATGGCTTTACAAATTTATACAACCTGAAAGGAGGCATCCTCGCCTGGGCAAAAGAAATCGATCCGTCCATGCCCACCTATTAAGAAAAAAAGTTATCTTCACAGCAAGTATGCAGAATGATTAGATTCTTAAAAAAATATATTACAATCCTCTTTATTTTGGTTTTTATTTTGGCTTGCGCTTCACATCATGCTACAGGTTATAAACCAAAGTACAAGAAGCCGGATCCTAATAAGCCAATGCCTTGTCCTTTAAAAGATTGTTAACACAATGCGAAAAATTTTAATTGCGATCGATGGATACTCCGCGTGTGGTAAAAGTACCACGGCAAAGAAAGTAGCCGCCATTTTTGGCTATCAGTACATTGATTCAGGGGCGATGTACCGCGCGGTTACCTTATTTTTTCTCAACCATCATATTTCGATTACCAACCCAAAGGCGATTACAAAAGCGTTGAGCGAGATTCATCTTTCATTCCATGTTAATCTGCACGGCCAAACCGAAATTTTTTTAAACGGAGCTAATGTGGAGAAAAAAATCCGCAAGATGAGGATCTCTGAAAACGTAAGCCCGGTGAGCACTATCAGGGAAGTGAGACAGGCGATGGTAACGCAGCAACATAAATTAGGCAAAGACAAGGGCATAGTTATGGATGGCCGTGATATTGGTACGGTTGTTTTTCCCGAAGCGGAATTAAAACTTTTTTTGACTGCCGATATTCAGGTTCGGGCCTGGCGAAGACAACAAGAACTTTTGGAAAAAGGCAGCCTGATTGACTTAGACAGTATCATTACCAACATTACCGAACGGGACCGTATTGACAGCAGCCGGAAGGAAAGCCCGCTTTTAAAAGCCGATGATGCGTTAGAAATTGACACCACTCACATTACCATTGATGAACAAGTAGATGAGGTTGTAAGATTGGCCGTTTCCAGAATAATGAAAAAATAGATGAAGACTATTAAAAAACCTGTTTCTGGTTCTTAAGGAGTTATGCCTAGGATTATTTCAGCCCGTTTCGATCAAGTAGAAAAACCAAGGCAGTCATAGCGGCAGCACCCATCTCCAGCTCTCGTTTGCTTACTTTATCAATCGTGTCCACAGGCGTGTGGTGGTAGTCAAAATATCGGTGAGCATCTGGTAAATAGCCAATCAGGGCCGTTCCTAATTTTTCCATTGGGCCAATGTCTGCACCTCCACCGCCCTGCTCAAAATCGGTGAGGCCGTAAGATTCGAGTATTGGCTTCCAACCTTTTATTTTATCTTTTTGTTGTTGTGATGCACTCATCGTAAACCCTTTTGGCGTGAATCCGCCACGGTCAGCTTCAATAGCGGCAATGTGTTTTTCGTTATTTGATTTGGCTAGTTCTGCATATTTGAGACCACCGCGTAGGCCGTTTTCTTCGTTCATGAACATCACAGCGCGAAGTGTTCGTTTTGGTTTTATGCCAAGCTCTTTATAAAGCCGTAACACTTCGATGGCCTGAACGCAACCCGCTCCATCATCGTGTGCGCCTTGCGCTAGATCCCAAGAATCGAGATGGCCACCAACGTCAATGATCTCATCTTTGTACTCACCGCCATTCAGTTGGCCAACTACATTGTAGGAAGGTGCATCCGCTAGAATTTCGCAATGAGTTTCGAGGTAGATATTCAATTCTTTTTCATCTTTCAAAAGCCTGGAGAGTAACTCTGCTTGCTGGGTGCTAATGGCAACGGCAGGAATCATCGGTACGTTTTCTTCATAGTGAAGGGCTCCAGTGTGTGGGTAATCTTCTTGATTTAATCCCATAGACCGAACAATAACGGCAACAGCTCCTAATTTGGCTGCTTCCACCGCGCCACTTCCACGCTGGTTTACAGCACCCCCATAGGCTGCGAAGGTATTGGTAAGGGTGGGGTCCATTGGCCGGTTGAAAAATACGATTTTGCCTTGCACAGTCTTGGTACCCAATCGCTTCAGTTCCTCAAAACTTCTCACCTCAACCAAAGACGCAGAAACTCCTGACGGGCCGGTGCCAACCGAGCCACCTAAGGAACATATTGAAAGATTTACCGTGCCCATTTTTTTTGAGCTGATGATGTGACCAATCTCTTTTTGGCCACGAACCCAATGCGGTACCATTATGGCCTGAGTCCACACCGAATCAAATCCGTATTTTTCCATGAGATGACGACTCCACTCTACCGCGGCTGCCGCCCCAGGTGAACCGGACAGCCGTGGGCCGATTTTCGTGCATAGGTCAGTAAGCATCTCGAAAGATTGGCCGTGCTTAAGTTCCTCACTGAAGATCTCACTAACGCCTTTTTCGTCTTGTGAAGACTGGGCGGAAGTTACAAAAGGTAATGCTGTAAGCAGCGCAATCAATATTTTTTTCATTGTAGAAGGTTTCAACCGCCAATATTGCGAAAGCAATTCAAAAAGGAAAATCTAAATTTATTAGTTGTTATAAAATAAGGCAAATATTGCCTCTATGGAGAGCGGGAAACTTAAGGGTTAGACAAGTTCAGGGATTTCCAATTTTACGGTAGTACCCTTTCCTTCCTCCGATTTGATGTTTATTGCTCCCTGTAGTTTGTCAACGGTTTCTTTTACGATGTACAAGCCCAGACCTGAGCCCGCACCATCGTCTGTGGCACGGTAAAACATTTTATAGACATTTTCAAGATGCTCTTTGGCGATTCCCCGGCCGTTATCTTGAATCTCGATAGTTGCTTTCTTGTTGGATACGTTTACCATAATTTTAATCACTGGAGCTTTGCCGTTTCGATACCGGATAGAATTGGAGATGATGTTGTTGAGAATCACTTTTAAGCGCCAGCGATCGCTGTAAAAAGGACCGACTTGATTTACTTCAATAGCTTTCTCAACAGCTACGCCTGTTGAAGTGGCAAATTTTAGCTGATTGAATGTATCGTTAATTAAAGGATCAAAAAGGATTTCTTCTTTCTTCACCTCTAACCTGGAATTTCTTGACTGATCCAGTATTTCTTTAATAAAATTATCTTGTTGAATGGCACTGCTGTTGATTTTTTCCAAATAAACATTTTTCATGGCTGGATCGTTGTCCTTCGAGGCCAGGTTAATGAGCCCGAGTACGGAGGCGATTGGCGCACGCAAATCATGGGAAACGCTATATACAAAGTTGTCAAGTTCTGTGTTCCGCTTGCTCAGCTCTTTATTGGTTAGCAATAACTTATCCTCCGTCTCTTTTCGGGTGCTGATTTCTTCATTAAGTGACTTGGTTCTTTCTTGCACTACCGATTCGAGGTTCATATTGAATGACTTCAACGTCTCCTGTGCCTTTAGTCGTTCAGCTACTGTTGCTGACACAACGATTGTTGAAATACTTATTACGCCAATGAAAATCTGGAGGAATAATATCGAATCGTTAAGACTCGCCAAGACGAATGGGCCAATGTTGTGGCTGGTAAAATAGATAGCGATGAGCGATGCCACCAATGCCCCAGTGATAGCGGCAAGCAAATCAAAACGAAAAGCAAGCCACAGCAGAGTTGGGATTAGTAAATAAGGAATGGCATTGACCAGGGTAGAATTTAAGTATTCCAATTTCAATAAGAAATAAATGCAGATCATGCAGGCGGCAAAAATTCCCGATTCCAAAACTTTTTCTCTGTGAAAACCAAATTGACCTTTTTGTGCCGCAGCCAAGGCAAAGGGTGTAAACAACAAGATGCCTACCACATTTCCTATCCACCAACTTAGGCCAATTTTTATTAATGTGCTTGAAAGCACCACCCCATAGAAATGCAAACAGTAGGTGCCCACAATAGAACTAATCAGGCACATAAACAGTGCGGCAAAAAGAAAACGGAATGCGTCCTTTGCACTCCTAAACGGATAGTCATTTTTTATCCACACTTTTACGAGAAAATATCCGGCTAGGGTCTCTAAGGTTTGCCCTAAAGCAATAAAACAGGATAGTGCAATTATGGTGTGCTGTTCCAACACTTGGTTATTCCAAAAGGCCAAAATGTTAGACACTAGGGCGCCAATCATAATGCCCGGCCATGAAGATCTTCCCAATAAAATAATAAGGGCAAAGGCAATTCCGGAAGGTGGCCATGCCGGTAATGAAGTAGTTTCTTTGAAGGCTAAGAAATAACCAAGACGGGCGGCCAGATAATACAAAACCGCTATTAGAATGATCTTAAGATCAACCTTATATTTAAGCGGAAGTTTAACACTTAACATCAATCATCTCATTGTCAGACAAATATTAATTATTAAATATTCCCTTCCAACTGAATGTACTATTTCTTCGACAAACGAACTTTTTTAACAGGCCGTTTGAGCAAATTCAGCGTTGGTTGGGAAAAATTCTTGGGTCAAGGGTATTTTAAGGTGCCTATTAGTTAGGTCATTCCTCAAGACGATAGATCATTTGTGAGGATTGTTCAAAAATCAAATTTATCTTTCAGGTAAGTTTTTCAAAAAGAAGTTACGTACATTACCACCCATGATTTTTTCAATGTCAATACGGTCAAATCCTTCTTTTTCTAATGCGGTAACCATGCGTGGTAAACCAGTTACATCGAAGTGCATTTCAAATGCTCCATCCCAATCCGAACCTAAGGCTACTTTGTCCACGCCAATTTCATTAGCCACATAACGAATGCTCCTTGCCGTGGCAGCCGCATCTTTTCCGCACACCGCAGTTTCCCAAAGGCCAACCCCAACCAATCCATTTCGTATTCCGATTTCCAACAAATGCTTGTCCGACAAGTTTCGCTGGTTGTCACAAACCCCCCTTACGCCTGTGTGCGAAACCAGCAAGGGGCCACTATGCATGGCCAGTACATCGTCAATCGTTTTTTGTGAGGCATGTGCCAAGTCGATAGTGATGTGTAGGCTATCCATTTTATTAATCAGCAATTTTCCAATGGCTGTGAGGCCGCCTTTGTTCTGGCCGTGTGCCGAACCTGCCCATTCGTTGTCGTAAAAATGAGCCAAGCCAATGTAACGCACCCCGATTTGATAAAACTCATCCAGGTTTTTTAGATCACCTTCCAAAGGCTGTGCACCCTCTAGGCCGAGCATTCCTGCGGCAAGCAATTGGTTTGTTTTGCGATCCGCTATGAATTGCTCCAGTTCTTTTTTCGATTGGACCACCCGAAGTTGGCCTTTCGACTCTGCCGCAAAATCATGCAAGGTTTGGCATTGATGCAATGCTCTCTTTTTTATGCTGAACCAATTCGAAGGCGGTCGTAATTGTGCAAAACTCAATAAGCCAATCTGATCGCTGTTGCCGTCATTTTTTTCAATGTTAATTCCGGCCGGCACTTTGCTCACGATAGTGAATACCTGAAAAGCCATGTTGGCTTGCTGCATTCGAGGTAAATCCACATGGCCATAGTCAATCCACTCCAGCAAATTGCGTCCCCACAACAATTCATCACAATGCAAATCGGCAATGAAAGGGATAGAATCATACCATTCATTTTTTGAATGTGGTGGTGCGATGCTCACTTTGTTTTTTGATTGATCGATCAATCGCGGCACCAAAGCAAAGAAGAGGGCAGCAATCAAAATGAAAATAATGAGAGTAATTTTTACTATTTTCTTCATAGCTTTTTCTAAACAATAACAACGACCTTATTCAGCGTGATATTCTTTCGTAAGTTGATTTACAATTTCTTTCATGGAGCGAATGCTGTGCACGTGCTCAATAGCTGGCCCAGCGCACCACACGGATTTGTAGGTGGCGCCAAAGGCAGCTTTCTCTACGGCCTTCATGCCACGCCAGGCAATGATCATCTTGGCGTATTTTTTTAACGTTTTGTTGTGGTTCAAAATCCACTCTAGCAAATTCGCCTTCGTGCCGAGCTGCTGCACATACGGGGTATTGATGACGGTAAGAGCCGAACCCGACAATTTGGTGCTGCGCACAATATCTTTTTCACCATAATCCATAATGGCCTGCTTGTACTCGGGCGATATATCGGCCTCTTCACAGGCAATGAAGATCGTTCCTACGGAAACTCCGGCAGCGCCCCAACTCATAGCTTGCCGAATATCTTTTCCGTGAGCCACGCCACCGGCTGAAATTATGGGCAGTGAACAATTAGCCTTCAGTTCCTCAATCAATTGTTGTGGCGAAATATTTCCGGCATGACCGCCTGCACGATTGTTCACCGCAATCACCGCATCGGCACCCAAGCCTTCTACAACTTTGGCATATTTTAAATCCACCACATCACAAAAGACTTTGATGCCGAGTGGTCTACAGATTTCAATCGTTTCACGCGGACTGCCCAGTGAAGTAATGATATAACTCACGCCAACTTCTGCCAGGGTTTCGAGTTGGGGTTTATATTTCGGATTCGATTTGTTGACGATGAGATTGACCCCAAACGGTTTGTCGGTTGTGACTTTGATGTCGGCAATGGCGGCCCGCAACTCAGCATCCGTGCGGTAGTTCAGGGCAGGGAAAGCAGCCGTTACTCCGTTGGCCAGGGCGGCTTTGATCATCTTTGTATTTGAAATTAAAAACATTGGTGCCACAAGGATTGGATAATCGATGCTGAGCATTTTGTCGAGGGTAAGGGGAGGGGTGGTCATGAAAGTTAATAATTGTTGGTTATTGTTGTTTGTAATCTGATTTATCCATGAGGCTTTAGTTAGAGTTCAAACCTTGAACTATTTCCTCCGTATGCTCACCCAAATGTGGAGGAGGTAATAATCCAGAATCCAATTTCCAGAATCCAGAGTCCCTTCCGATATAATTTCTCACGCCTTGCACACCCGCATCGCTGAGTAGTATCTCCAATGCTTGTGGGATCTCAAAGACTTCTTTTAAATTTTGGATAAACCCGGCAGGGATTTTTTTGCCGTGCAATTTGCTGATCAGCTCAACTGAATTTATGTTCATAATTTTTTCAGCAAGCAGTTTATTCAACTCCTTTCGGTGGGCTACACGCTGCTGATTTGTAGTAAATGAATCGCCCAATGTTTCGTTGTCAATTCCGACTATCTGGATCAGTTCGTCAAATTGTTTGTCGCTGCCTACCGCCATTAAAATTCGCTTGCTGTCGAGCGTCACAAATGAGTCGCCATACGGTGCTATGTTGGGGTGGGTTGACCCTTGCCGCTGCGGTAATTTTTTTCCTACCAACCAGTTAGTTGCTTGATTGGCGAGTGAAGCGATTGCAGTATGCATTAACGATACTTCAACAAAACTTCCTTCCCCAGTCTTTGTCCGTTTTAATAAGGCAAGGAGCAGCCCTTCTTTTAATTGATGCGCAGCTAAGACATCGATTAACGCAACCGGCATTTTAGTGGGATGTCCGTCTTTCTCTCCATTCAAATCCATGAAGCCCGACTCAGCTTGAATAACAGCGTCATAACCCACCCGTTCATCGTCAGAACCGTAGCCCGTAATTTGTCCGTAAATAAGTTGTGGGTTATTCGATTTTAGTTGTTCGTAAGAGACTCCCAACTTCGCTGCATCACCCGGTTTGTAGCTGGCAATAACGATGTCGGATTTTGAGGCTAATTTCTTGACGATTTTCAAATCTTTTTCCAACGTCAGATCGAGCGCCACAGATTTTTTGCCCCAATTACAAGAGCAGAAATATGCAGAACGATCGTCTGTGGGTTCGTCTGGGGATTTCCATCCCCGCGTAACATCACCCCCGATTTTCGGATTTTCAATTTTAATCACCTCAGCGCCTAGCTCGGCAAAAAATTGGCCTACACTTGGGCCGGCCAGCACTGAGGCGAGTTCGAGGACTTTTAAGCCGATTAGCATCCCTAAAGTTAATCGTTATCAGTTAATCGCTAATCTTTGGCTATCAAATAACTAATAACTGTCACCCTTTAGCCAAAAGAAGAATCATTTATTGCATTTTTGTGTTCAGATACCAAAAATCGAATTTATGCGTGTTTTGATTACCCTGATTTTATTGTCAATTTCACTGATGTCGTGCAAAGAAAAACCAACCGAATTGAAAACCGGAACATGGCGCGGTTTGATTGATTGCCAAGGACACGACCTGCCATTTACATTTGACGTAGTCAGGCGGAGAGATAGTTTATTGGTGTATATGCATAATGGAACCGAGAAAATTTTACTCGATGAGGTCACCGTGTTTGGAGACTCTGTGAAGATGGTGATGCATATTTTTGATGCTGAATTCCGGGCCAAAATCAATGGCGATAAACTTTTGGGCACTTTTGTAAAAAATTACGCGCCCGAAGCCAATCAACCTTTTTCCGCAACCTTCGGAGAAGATTTTCGGTTCGTGAAAAATACATTGGAAAAAACCATGGATTATTCAGGCAAGTATCAGATCGAATTCAAGACTTCCAAAGGAAGAACCCGGTTTTCGGTAGGTCTATTTCAGCAAGAAGGAAATCACCTAACAGGGAGTTTCCTCAACGCTACAGGCGATTACCGCTTTCTCGAAGGAAACGTGGTGGATGACAAATTGATGCTCAGCACATTTGATGGTAACCACGCGTATGTGTTCATCGCTACTAAAAATGGAGACTCAATCAAAGGCGATTATTATGCAGGGAAACTGACGCACGAAACTTTCAAAGGCGTGAAAAATGAAAACGCAAAGATGCCCGATGCGGAATCACTCACCTATTTGAAGGAGGGCTATGACAAAATCGATTTTCATTTTCCGGATTTAAATCACAATCTCGTTAGCCCGTCAGATGAGAAGTATAAAAACAAGGTGTTGATCCTTCAGATTTTTGGCACGTGGTGTCCTAACTGTCTGGACGAAACTAAATTTTTAACGTCCTGGTATAATGAGAACCACGACCGGGGCGTAGAGATTCTTGGCTTGGCCTATGAACGCAAAGAGGACTTTACTTACGCCAGCAACCGTGTAAAGAAAGCGGTTCAAAAATTAAAGATCCCGTATCAATTTGTGATTGCAGGAACGGACAATACCGAAAAGGCTTCCCAGACTTTGCCGATGTTGAATAAAATCATGGGTTTTCCTACCACCATTATTATTGGCAAAGATGGGAAAGTGAAAAAAATCTACACTGGATTTGAAGGGCCCGGTACCGGAATTTACTATGAGCAATACAAAGAGCGGTTTAACCAGATCGTGAATGAACTCTTAGCAGCGAAATAGCATTTAAAGAAACAAGCAAGCCTTAAACTTGCCAAGCAAAAATGAAAAGAGTAGTAGTAGGCCTCTCAGGCGGAGTCGATTCAAGCGTAGCCGCTTATTTATTAAAAGAGCAAGGTTATGAAGTAATTGGTATGTTCATGAAAAACTGGCATGACGATTCGGTGACGATCAGCAACGAGTGCCCTTGGCTAGACGATAGCAACGATGCCATGATTGTTGCCCAACATCTCGGTATCCCCTTTCAAGCGATTGACTTAAGCAAAGAATACAAAGAGCGGATTGTCGATTATATGTTTGCCGAATATAAAGCGGGACGAACCCCTAACCCGGATATTCTTTGCAACCGCGAAATTAAGTTTGATATTTTTTTGAACACCGCGCTTAAATTGGGCGCTGACTACGTGGCCACCGGGCACTATGTACGAAGGGAAGAAATTGAAATCGATAATGAAAAAGTATTTCGCTTGTTGGCTGGTAAAGATCCTAACAAAGATCAGAGTTATTTTCTTTGCCAGCTCACGCAGGTTCAAATTTCTAAGGCTTTGTTTCCTGTTGGTGAACTTTTGAAACCGGAGGTACGCGCTATCGCTAAGAAAGCAGGTCTGGCCACAGCAGAGAAAAAGGACTCCCAAGGATTGTGCTTTATTGGTAAAGTGCACTTGCCTGACTTTTTGCAACAACGCCTTGAAGTAAAAAAAGGAAAGGTTATTGAGGTGCCTGCAAGCTCTTCTGTTTTTAGCAAGGAATGGGCAGAAGACGATTTGGTTCATCTCACGCAACCCTATTCGCTTAAACCCAATTCAGGCGCGGTTGTGGGTGAGCATAACGGAGCGCATTATTATACGATCGGGCAACGTAGGGGACTAAAGATAGGCGGTTTCGAAAAACCCCTTTTCATCATTGGAACCGATACGAATGAAAATATTATTTATACAGGTATGGGCGAAAGTCATCCCGGATTGTATCGAAAAGGATTATTCATTCCAATAGCTGATGAACATTGGGTGCGCAAAGATTGGATGTTGAATACTGATGAGTCGAGAAAATTTAAAGCACGAATTCGCTATCGCCAATCACTTGAAGACTGTACACTTCATCAGAAAGCTAATGGTTTGTACATCATCTTTGATAAACCTCAACGAGGCATTACCCCTGGGCAATTTGCAGCTTGGTATGAGGGGGAAGAATTGATTGGGTCAGGAGTGATTAGCTAATTTTGCTTAATGAAAATAAAGTCACCACCTTCATCACCAGCGCCTTGAATAACGCCAAACTGTGGTTCAGTGGCATTATCCGCTACGGGTTGATAAATAAGATTATAAAGTCTTGCAGACGGCAAATAATCTAGCTCATTTTCGTTAAGCTTTTTTAGTAACTGATCAATAAAAAAACTTTTATCAGGCACTTCAGACAAGTTTCCGCTTGTCATTGCTCTTCTGCTGGGATCCTTATAGAGGTCGTGGATTTTTAAAAAAGTTGCGGCATCTACGCTTCTTGATTTAAAAATGCTACCACCAAAACAGGCATCTGTGATTAAGAGCGTGTGTTTGGATTTTATTGCTCCCATATAATCTTTAATGGTGCTGTTTGCTATCCAAGCTGATTTGGTTGTAGTTTTTGAATCTGCGGGCAGCCAATAACCAAATTCGGTATGGGTATCATAGTTGCCATGACCAGCATAAAAAACTAACACATTGTCCTTTTCATTGGTTTCAGCGGTTAAACGATCAAAGGCATCCACAATTTGACCGCGAGTTGGATCCTTCATTAGCCGAGATACTGTTGTATCAAAGTTATATTTTGTCGTTAATGTTTTATACAACTTTTCTGCATCGTTAGCAGCATTCTCCAAACTTCGAGGACCTCCATCTCCCGCATATTTATATTTTGAAATCCCAATGACCAAGGCTACATACCTAGGAATTGACATTGTAAACTCCTCTCCGAGTTGAGCTGCACTTTTAACTGGAGTAGTAGGCGCTGCAATTGGTAAAGAACGTGTTGGCTGTGGAGAATCGTTACTCACTAATACAGGGGCAAGGGGAGGGTTTGAGGAAACAGAAGAACTTTGTGCTGTTCCTTGCGAAATATTTCCTTGCCTTGGGGATTCCTCCTTATTTACAGGAGGTGGTGTGGTAGTTTGATTAGGCTTAGCAACGGCAACTTTTACATCCTCTTGTTTCTGATTAACATCCGGAGAGCCACCAAAGGACAATGTTTCAGAAAGTGCGGAAATACTTGTTGGGTGAGCACCAGATTCGAACTTGAGTAAGTTACTAACATTAGATATCGCAGTCTTTTTATCACTCGAATTGAAAGACAAAGAATTACTCTTTTTACTTACCTGAGACCAAGCGGGCGATAAAAACGTCAGCCCGAGCAAACTAAGAACTAGATTTTTCATGGCTTTATAATTTTAATTTTTTTAATTAATCGCTACAAAGGGTACGTTTTTTAAGCGGACAGAAATTAAAGAGGCACTAAATTCTAGTTGGGAGAATCCTTTGGCCGTAGCACTGACATTCTTCACAATGAAAGAAGCTGTCTTTTTTTCTCCTGAACCTACAGGGATTAATTTATTTGCTCCAATTACATCGCGGCATATTTTGTCATGATCATCAACCACTAAAAAATTAGCGCAAATTAATTGTATAGGGTCGGGATTTTTATTGGTAAATGCAATGACAATAGAAACATCATCACCTGCTTTGGTAATGTCTAGAAATTGAGCGGTTAGTCCTCGCTCGGTGATCGAGGGCAAAACCCCGTTAGGACCTACTGATATCGCATCAACTCTGAAAATAAAGTCTCCTTTGGCGGTTGACGATTCTTGTAATACATCCCACACCGCAATTTTATTTTGCCCGGCTTTTACCATGGCATTTGCGTCACCGGTAACCTTGGTCAACATCGTTCCAAAGGTTTTGCCTCCGTCATTAGAACAAAATATTTTTACATAAAATTCTTTGGAGGGATCCATCGAAAGTAAGTCGTAAACAATAACGGCTTTGCCGTTTTCTTGAAATGCATTTACGTTTTGAATATCCTGAGCATTTAAGGATGACAAAAGAAACGGAATGCCAAAAACGATAAGAACTATCCTTTTCATATTTTTAATTTGATGTTATAATTGGGATCATAAATTTAATACTTATGTTCAACTTATTCAAAGTATTAATA